>NZ_JBEYZW010000036.1:0-69968 GCF_040646215.1 Streptomyces sp. NPDC046215
AAGTCCGGTCGTGCACAGCGTCCTCGCTGTGTAATTGCCTGCCCACCCCGCAAAGGAGGCGACCAGGACTTTTCAAAGGAACCGCGTCCCGATCCAGAGGACCAGGGACGGGGTATTTTATAGTCTGGCGTTGACTTTTGGCACGCTGTTGAGTTCTCAAGGAACGGACGCTTCCTTTGTACTCACCCTCTCGGGCTTTCCTCCGGGCGCTTCCCTTCGGTGTTTCGTGTTTCCAACCTTACCAGATCCGTTTTCCGTTCCGTTTCCGGTTCGGATTCCATTTCCGGCCCCCTGCTGGAGCGGGGTTTGTTTCGCGCCTTCCGGCGTGTCCACTACCTTAGCGGATTTCCCTGGTGGCTCCTAATCGAGCCGATCGAAGTCATATTTCGGCACAGCGAAATAAGACCCCGTTCCGGGGGCGTCCTCAGTAGTAGTGGTTGTGCCGCCTGCCGGTCCGCGCCCATGGCGCCGTCCGTCTCAAGCGGCTCGGGCTACGTTAGGGCCTCCGCGGGCCGGAGTCAAGCACCGGTCTTCTTGCCGCGGTGGCGCGGGACATGGGCCCGGTACGGGCTGACCGTCGGCTCGCCGTCCGCCCAGAAGCGCCACGGGTGGACGGCGCCCTCTCCCCCGACCCCCGTACGCGGGCCGCTGCGCACCCGGTCGGTGTGGACGGGGTGACCGCTCAGCACCGCGAGGGGGGCGTCCGTGCCGGCGCAGATGTCGATGCCGTTGAGGCTGCGGTCGATATCGAGCGCCGTGGCCAGCCGTGCCGGGCCCTGCGCCAGCTCCTGGTCCTTGCGGGCCTTGGGGCGGCGCTTCCTGGCGAGCTCCGCACCCTTGATCACCTCACCGGCCCTCAGCAGAACACCGCTCGCCGTGCCCTCCGGACCGCAGACGAGGTTGAGGCTGAACCACATGCCGTAGATGAAGTAGACATAGGCGTGCCCGGGGGGTCCGAACATCGAGGCGTTCCGCTCGGTCCGGCCGCGGTAGGCGTGGGAGCCGGGGTCCGCCTGGCCCGCGTAGGCCTCGACTTCGGTGATGCGGAGCTCGATCGGCCCGTCGGGCGTCGAGCGGACAAGAGTGCGGCCGAGCAACTGGGGGGCGACCTCCAGTACCGGACGGTCGAAGAAGTCCCGGGCGATTGGCATACGGTCAGGCGCGGCGATCATGCCTATCGAGCGTAACGGAAGGGTCCGGCGTACGGGCTCGGGGAGGAAGAGGAAGCATGGGGTTCAAGAAACTGCTGGCGAGTCTTGGTGCCGGAGGTGCTTCGGTCGAGACGGTGCTGTTCGAGGAGAACGTCGTCCCGGGTGGAGTCGTCCAGGGCGAGGTGCGGATCCAGGGCGGCTCGGTCGCGCAGAAGATCGAGGGACTGTCGGTCGGGCTCCAGGCGCGGGTCGAGGTGGAAGGCGGCGAGGAGGAGTACAAGCAGGACATCGAGTTCACGCGCGTCCGGCTCGGCGGAGCGTTCGAGGTCCAGGCGGGTGCGGTGCACACCGTGCCGTTCGGGCTGGAGATTCCCTGGGAGACGCCGATCACCACGTTCATGGGGCGCCACCTGACCGGCATGAACGTCGGAGTGAGCACGTCCCTGGCGATCGCCCGGGCCGTCGACTCCAGCGACCTCGATCCGGTGAACGTGCACCCGATGCCGGCGCAGCAGGCCATCCTCGACGCCTTCGGTCAGCTGGGCTTCGGGTTCAAGGCCGCGGACCTGGAGCGCGGTCACATTCGCGGTACCCGGCAGCAGCTGCCGTTCTACCAGGAGATCGAGTTCCACGCGCCGGCGCAGTACCGGGGGCTGAACGAGGTCGAGCTGTCCTTCGTCGCGGACGACCGCGAGATGGACGTGGTGCTGGAGATGGACAAGAAGCCGGGGCTGTTCACCGAGGGCAGTGACACCTTCCGGTCGTTCACGGTGGATCTCCGGTCCTATGCGCAGACCGACTGGGCCGCCTATCTGAACCAGTGGCTCGCCGAGGTCGGCGGGCGCCGCAACTGGCTCTGACAGGCGGCAGCGGCTCGCGTCAGCCCAGGAGCACGGCGAGAGGCGATTCGCCGTCGGCCCAGTGGCCGACGGCGTCGCCGAGGATCTCCTCGGCCGTGCGGGCGTCGTGGGGGGCGGCCTTGCGGAAGTCCGTCCAGCCCTCGGTGAGCAGCAGGTAGCCGCGGGCCTTGCCTTCCTCCCGCCACCAGGAGAGGTCCGTGAGACAGTCGGCGAGGGCGTCCCAGTTGCGGCCGAACCACTCGGGGAAGTCCAGGTCGGTCGCGCACCGGTCGAGGAAGGCCGCCTTGTCCGTCACTCCGCCGAGACGCAGTGTGGACGCCCTCCAGTCGGCTTCGGCGGCGAGCGACATCACGCGTGCGGCGGTGTCGGTGGGGGGCAGGCGGTAGACGCCCGGGGGGACGGTGCCGAAGAAGAGTCCGGTGAGTCCGGGTGCGGGCAACGGGCCGGTCATGGTTGTACCACCGCTTCGAAGGTCTGGTAATGGTCGCCGGTGTAGTAGCGCTCGGCGTGGTCGCCGGTGATGATGCGGCGGGCGCCACGATTGCGGGCGCCGGGGGTGGGGACGGTGTACTCGCGGTAGTAGCCGCGGGCCTGCTTCGGGAGCCGGTTCTCGTAGTTGCCGAAGACGGTGCCGTCCTTCTCGTAGGGGAAGGGTCCGCCCTTGTCGATGAGTTCGAGGGTCTTGCGGGCCTCGGCCGGCAGTCGCTCCGGGGGAACGGTTCTCATGCCCTTCGCCCAGGAGGGGGCGGCGCGGCCGGTCGCCGCGGACGTCTTTCCGCTCTTGCCCGCCTTGTCACCGCCGGAGGAGCAGGCGGGCAGGAGGAGCAGGGGCAGGGCGGCCAGGAGCACGGTCAGCGTGCGCAGGGTCCGGCCGGTGGGCCTTCGTCCGAATTGTCGAAGCTGTCGAAGCACGCTTCGTATGGTCTCAGTCCCCGGCGCGGTGGCGTCGTTAGGCTGGCGGCTCCAGTGTTCCGCGCGTTTTCAGGAGGCGTCGAAGTGTCCGAGCAGAAGCGACCGCCGCTCCCCCACGATTTCCATCCTCAGGTGCCGTCGTTCACGGTGGTGAGCGACGATGTGACGCCTGGTGAGGCGCTCGGCGAAGCCCAGGTGTTCGACGGGGGGAATCTGTCGCCGCAGTTGCGCTGGGAGGGCTTCCCGGCGGACACCAAGAGCTTCGCCGTGACGTGTTTCGACCCGGACGCGCCGACGGGCAGCGGTTTCTGGCACTGGGTGCTCTTCGACATCCCGGCGTCCGTGACGGAGCTGCCGGCCGGGGCGGGCAGCGGCGGCATGAAGGGGCTGCCCGAAGGGGCCGTGCACGTGCGCAACGACTACGGGACCCGGGACTTCGGCGGCGCGGCGCCGCCGCCCGGGGACGGCCCGCACCGCTACGTGTTCACGGTGTACGCCGTGGACCAGGAGAAGCTGGGCCCGGACGAGGGGGCGTCACCGGCGGTCGTGGGCTTCAACCTGCGGTTCCACACGCTGGGGCGGGCCCAGCTGGTCGCCGAGTACGAGGTGCCGGCCGCGGGCTGACGCCCTGGAGGGTGCCGGGCGACCGGAAATTCCGTTGCGCCCCGCCGCCCCGGATCGCACAGTGGTGCATGGCTGACGGTGCCGAGTGCGGCCGTCGGGCAGTGGACACCGCAGTGGCGGGGGTGGCGGGGCGCGTCCGCGCCGGCCGTCTGCCGGAGCCCGGTTCCGCCGGGTGACCGCGTCCGCTGCCGTACGCTCCGGGCCCGTGTGTCTACGGGGGAAGGGCCCGGAGCGTTACCCCGTCCGGGGCCGTTCCCCTCCTTTTCCCCCTTTGTTGCCCGAGCCTTCTCCTGATCGTCAACTGCCTTCCGGTATACGGATATTGCGTTGTCACCCGTTGCTCCCGACGGCAGAGTTGAGCCATCTTTGCCGCCGCAGGGGCGGGGACGAGCCGGGAGGTGGGCGGGGTGCGGGAGACGCTGGTGCTCAATGCGAGCTTCGAGCCGCTGGCGACGGTGTCGCTGCGGCGGGCGGTGGTGCTGGTGTTGCAGGGCAAGGCCGTCGTCGAGCAGGCCAGGCCCGGCCGGCAGGTCAGGGCGTCGGCGGTCGAGGTGCCTGTGCCGCAGGTGATCAGGCTCTGCCGGTACGTACGGGTGCCGTTCCGAAGACGGGCGCCGTGGTCACGGCGGGGGGTGCTGGTACGGGACCAGCACCGCTGCGCGTACTGCGGACGGCGGGCGACGACGGTGGACCACGTGGTGCCGCGGGCGCACGGGGGCGCGGACAGCTGGCTGAATACGGTCGCCGCGTGCGCGGAGGACAATCACCGCAAGGCGGACCGTACGCCCGAGCAGGCGGGGATGCGGCTGCTGAGGCCGCCGTTCGAGCCGTCCCCGTCCGATGCGCTGGTGCTCGCGCTCGGTGCGTACGGCCGGGAGCCCCTGCCGGCGTGGCTGGCGCCGTCCCTGCCGGAGCCCGCTTCCGCCTGAAACGGGCCCTCCCCAGGCTCCCCGGCCTACTTCAGCAGCATCTGGACGATGGCCACGATGCCCACCACGACGATGACGCCGCGCAGCACGGTGGGGGACAGCCGCCGGCCGATCTTCGCCCCCAGCTGGCCGCCGAGGGTGGAGCCGACGGCGATGAGCAGCACGGCCGTCCAGTCGAAGTCGGCGACGAAGAGGAAGAAGAGCGCGGCCACGCCGTTGACGACGACGGCGAGGACGTTCTTCAGGGCGTTGACGCGCTGGAGGTCGTCGCGGAGGAGCAGGCCCATGAGGGAGAGGTACAGCACCCCTTGGGCCGCCCCGAAGTAGCCGCCGTACGCGCTGGAGAGCAGCAGGCCGCCGAGCAGGCCGGGCCCGCCGTCGGTGACGGCGTCGGTGGTGCCGTTGCGCTCGCGGCGGCGGGCCAGGGCCTTGGCGAGCCGGGGCTGCAGGACGACGAGGACCAGGGCGAGCCCGATGAGCACGGGCACGATCGCGTCGAACGCCTCGGAGGGGAGCGCCAGCAGCAGGATCGCGCCGGTGAGGCCGCCGATCAGGGCGGTGATGCCGAAGCGGATGATCCGGCGCCGCTGGCCGCGCAGTTCGCGGCGGTAGCCGATGGCGCCGCTGATGTTGCCGGTGACGAGGCCGAGGGTGTTGGAGACGTTGGCGGTGATCGGCGGGAGGCCGATGGCGAGGAGCACCGGGAAGGTGAAGAGGGTGCCGGAGCCGACGATGGTGTTGATGGTGCCCGCGCCGATGCCGGCGGCGAAGACCGCGAGTGCTTCCCAGATGGACAAGGCCATCTCCTTCATGGTCAGGGTGTCGCCTCCCCGCCGTGCCAGGTCGAGGGGCCGCACTGATCATGCAGGAGCGGGCGGGGTTCAGTCGATGGGGGGCTGCTCGCGGCGGGGGGATTCCTTGGCCTGCCGGGGGACGGAGTCGCCGCTGGGGCGCGGGGAGCCGAGGGGGCCGAAATTGCCGACGGCTCCGCTGAGGCCCTTGAGGGCGTCACCGATCTCGCTGGGGACGATCCAGAGCTTGTTGGCGTCGCCTTCGGCGATCTTCGGGAGCATCTGGAGGTACTGGTAGGAGAGCAGCTTCTCGTCGGCGTCGCCCGCGTGGATGGACTCGAAGACCGTGCGGATCGCCTGGGCCTCGCCCTCGGCGCGCAGTGCCGCGGCCTTGGCCTCGCCCTCGGCGCGGAGGATCGCGGACTGCTTCTCGCCCTCGGCGGTGAGGATCTGCGACTGGCGGATGCCTTCGGCGGTGAGGATGGCGGCGCGCTTGTCGCGGTCGGCGCGCATCTGCTTCTCCATCGAGTCCTGGATGGAGGTGGGCGGCTCGATCGCCTTCAGCTCGACGCGGTTGACGCGGATGCCCCACTTGCCGGTGGCCTCGTCGAGGACGCCGCGCAGGGCCGCGTTGATCTCCTCGCGGGAGGTGAGGGTCCGCTCCAGGTCCATGCCGCCGATGATGTTGCGCAGGGTGGTGACGGTGAGCTGCTCGATGGCCTGGATGAAGCTGGAGACCTCGTAGGTGGCGGCCCGGGCGTCGGTCACCTGGTAGTAGATGACGGTGTCGATGTTGACGACAAGGTTGTCCTGGGTGATCACCGGCTGCGGCGGGAACGGCACGACCTGCTCGCGGAGGTCGATGCGGTTGCGGATGGAGTCGATGAACGGGACGACGATGTTCAGGCCCGCGTTGAGGGTCCGGGTGTAGCGGCCGAAGCGCTCCACGATGGCGGCGCTGGCCTGTGGGATGACCTGAACCGTCTTCATGAGGGCGATGAAGACGAGCACCACCAGGATGATCAGGACGATGATGATCGCCATCGTGGCTCCTCGTGCCTGTTGTCGTGGATCGGGTTCTTGTTGATCGAGTTCCTGGAGTCTTTCAGAACCCGGCGCCGCTGTGCAGGGATTGGCCCCAGATGGCGGGGGTCCGCCTCGGGGTCACATCACGACGGCCGTCGCGCCGTCGATCTCGATGACGTCCACCTGCTGGCCCACGTCGAAGCTGCTGTCGGTGTCGAGGGAGCGTGCGGACCAGATCTCGCCCGCGAGCTTGATGCGGCCGCCGTTGCCGTCGACCCGCTCCAGGACGACGGCCTGCCGGCCCCTGAGCGCGTCCACGCCGCTCGCCAGCTCGGGGTGCTGGGAGCGGTGGCGGTTGGCGATCGGGCGCACGACGGCGATGAGGGCGACCGAGACGACGGCGAAGACGACGAACTGCGCCACGACGCCGCCGCCGACCGCGGAGGTGACGGCCGCGGCGACGGCTCCGGCCGCGAACATCCCGAACTCGGGCATCGCGGTGACGACCAGCGGAATTCCCAGCCCGACGGCGGCTACGAGCCACCACACCCAAGTGTCCACCTGGTCATGGTAGGCGTGGTGGCCGCCGCCGGACAGGGCGCCCGGAAGCGGTCCGGGCGCCGGGGCGCCTAGGAGAGCGGCAGGCCTGCCGCGGTCCAGCGGTCCCCCCTGCGCTCGACGACCAGGGGAAGGCCGAAGCAGTGCGAGAGGTTGCGGGAGGTGAGCTCCAGCTCGACGGGGCCCGCCGCGAGCACCTTGCCCTGACGGATCATCAGGACGTGGGTGAAGCCCGGGGGGATCTCCTCGACGTGGTGGGTGACCATGACCATCGAGGGGGCCAGCGGGTCGCGGGCGAGGCGGCCCAGGCGGCGGACGAGGTCCTCGCGGCCGCCGAGGTCCAGGCCGGCCGCCGGCTCGTCGAGCAGCAGCAGCTCCGGGTCGGTCATCATCGCGCGGGCGATGAGGGTGCGCTTGCGCTCGCCCTCGGAGAGGGTGCCGAACTTTCGGTCCAGGTACTCGGTCATGCCGAGGACGTCGAGGAACGCGCGGGCGCGCTGCTCGTCGACCTCCTCGTAGTCCTCGTGCCAGGTGGCCGTCATGCCGTAGGCGGCGGTCAGGACCGTCTGCAGGACGGTCTGGCTGCGCGGCAGCTTGTCGGCGAGGGCGATGCCCGCCATGCCGATCCGGGGGCGCAGCTCGAAGACGTCGACCGCGCCGAGCTTCTCGCCCAGGACCCGGACGCCTCCCTTGGTCGGGAAGAGGTAGCTGGAGGCGACATTCAGGAGGGTGGTCTTGCCGGCACCGTTGGGGCCGAGGATGACCCAGCGCTCCCCCTCCTTGACCGACCAGGAGACCTGGTCCACCAGAGCCCGGCCCTCGCGGACCACGGATACGTCCACCAGTTCCAGCACTTCGCTCATGAGCGCGTTGTCTCCCATTGCAGTCTCGTCGCTTTGCGGTCTCGTCGTCGCTTGCGCCTGAAGGCGAAGCCCCCTAGGGAAAACCTACGCCACCGGTTGTGGGTGCCAGTCCTTAGGCTGGGGCCATGCTGGATGAACACCGCTCAGGACGGCTCACGGCGTGGGGAAATGCCCTCATTGCCGGTTTTGTTTCACCCGATGACGCCGCACACCGCATCACGGACGACGACGCGGTGCACCGCGTCACCGGCCTCCCCGGCGAGCCGGGACCGGTCGGCCTCACCCTGGCGCTCGGGCGGCTGCGCGCGCTCGGGGCGACGGGGCTGCGCCTCGCGCTGCCGGTTCCCGGACATCCGCTGGGGCTGAGCGGGCCGCCGGAGTTCAACGCCCGCGCGCTGGAGGCCGGGGAGGCCGTCGTCGCCTCGGGGGCGGCGCTCGGGCTGGTGCCGGAGGTCCACGAGGCCGGGCCCGAGGGCGATGTGCACGTGGAGGTCCTCTGGCACTGCCTGCCCGTCCGGGACGCGCCGCCGGCCGACGTGCCCTCGCTCGGGGAGGCCGAGCGGGAGCTCGCGGAGGCCCTGCGGGAGGCGACCGAGGTCCTCACCCGGCTCGACGTGGCCGGCTCCGGGCCGGTGGCCCAGGCCGCGCTGGAGGCGTACCGGGCCCGGGCCGAGAGCGGGCGCGAGGTGCTCGCCCCGGGCTATCCGCCGCGTGCGGTGCGGGTGCTGGAGCTGGCCCAGCGGGTGGGGGCGCTGATCGCGATCGCGTACGAGCCGGGGGACGGCGCCGGCCGGGAGCACGGCGGCGCGGTGAGCGCGTCGGAGATGGCGGCCCGGTCCCAGGCGCTGCGGCCCGTGGAGCGGACGGCCCGGCGCGCGCAGGTCGCCGCGTACAACGCGATGGTCGAGGAGCGGGAGCGCAGGCGCTGACGCTCGGCGCACAGCGCGAGCGGGCCCCGGGGACCTCTTCGGTCCGCGGGGCCCGCCGGGTTTCGCCGGTGTGCGCGAGCGTCAGGCGTTGACGCAGGTGTTGCCGAAGGTGGGGTTGAGCAGCGCGATGATGTCGATCGTGTTGCCGCAGACGTTCAGCGGGATCTGGATCGGGACCTGGATCACGTTGCCGGAGACGATGCCCGGCGAGCCCTTGGCGACGCCGTGGGCGAGGGCACCGTGGTCGCCGTCGGCGACGGCGGCGCTGGCGGAGGCGCCGACGGCCAGGCCGGACACGGCCAGGGCGATGGCGGCCTTCTTGGCACTGTTCATGAGGGTCTTCCTTCTGCTGATGTCCTTGACGGCCCCAGCCGCGGGGTCGCGTAGTGATGAACGCCAGCGCACCGCCGATGGCACGGCCATCGGCGGTTTTTGCCCTCTTTCGGGCGATTGCTCACCGCCGACTGCCCGGCCCCGTGGTGTCGGAGCCGGGTAGTCGGGGCGCGCCGAACCTACTTGTTGACGCAGTCGTTGCCGAAGGCCGGGTTGAACAGACCGACCACGCTGATGGTGTTGCCGCACAGGTTGACCGGAACCTTGACGGGCACCTGAACGACGTTGCCCGAGGCGATGCCCGGGGAGTTCTGCGCGTTGGCGTCGGCCTGGGCGTGGGCGGAGGCCGCACCGGCGCCGGCGAGGGCGAGACCGCTGACGGCGATCGTGACGGCAGCGGCCTTCTTCATGCTCTTCACTCTTTTATGACCTTCCTGGAACGTTGCCACGGCCAGCCGCCGCGGTACGCCCTGGAAAACGGATCACTGACGGTCAGGTTGCGGGGCCAGGTCGACCACTACACGACCGTATGAATCCCTGATCTGAAGATGACATTCCGGTATGACCGCGATCATGCTCCGATCCCATGTCGGACGGCCCACAGGGCCGCCTGGGTCCGGTCGGCGAGGTCCAGCTTCATCAGGATGTTCGAGACGTGGGTCTTGACAGTCTTCTCGGACAGGACGAGGGCGCGGGCGATCTCCCGGTTGGACCGCCCGTCCGCGATGAGGGCGAGCACCTCCCGCTCCCGGTCGGTGAGGCCGTTGCCCCGGCCCTGGCCGCCTCCGGCCTCCTCCTGCGACAGCAGGACACCGGCCACCTCGGGCTGGAGGAGGACGTGCCCGGCGTGCACGGACCTGATCGCTCCGGCCAGGGCCTCGGGGTCCACGTCCTTGTAGACATAGCCCGCCGCGCCGGCGCGCAGGGCGGGGATCACGGTGCGCTGCTCGGTGAAGCTGGTGACGACCAGGACCCGGGCGGGGTTGCCGAGCTCGCGGAGCTTGCGCAGCGCCTCGATGCCGTCCATGCCGGGCATCTTCACGTCCATGAGGACGACGTCCGGGCGCAGCTCCTCGGCCCGCTCGACGCCCCCGGCGCCGTCCGCGGCCTCCCCCACCACCTCGATGTCGTCCTGGACCTCCAGGAAGGTGCGCAGCCCCCTGCGGACCACCTGGTGGTCGTCCACGAGCACGACCTTGATCACTCGGTCAGCCACCGGGCACCTCCATCACGACCGCCGTACCCATCCCGGGCGCGGAGTTAACGGTCAGGCTTCCCCCGACGCCGCTCGCCCGGTCCCGCATCGACACGAGCCCGAGGTGACGGCCCGCCCGGCGGACGACGTCGGGCTCGAACCCGCACCCGTCGTCGGCGACCCGCAGGGCGGCCCCCTGGCCCGCGCGGGTGAGGGTGACGGCCACGTGCCCGGCCCCGGAGTGGCGCAGGGCGTTGTGCAGGGACTCCTGGGCCACCCGCAGCAGCGCCTCCTCCTGGGCGGCGGGGAGCGCCCGTACGCCCTGGGAGGCGAACGTGACCCGCGCGGTGTGAGCACGGTCCAGGACCTGGATCTGGGTGCGCAGGGTAGCCACGAGGCCGTCCTCGTCGAGACCGGCGGGGCGCAGCTCCACGACGGCGGCGCGCAGCTCGTCGGCGGCCTCGGCGGCGAGCCGGGCCACCTCGTGCAGCTCCTCCTTGGCGCGGGCGGGGTCGCGGTCGACGAGGGCGGTGGCCGCTTGGGCGGTCAGCCGCAGGGAGAACAGCTTCTGCGCCACCGCGTCGTGCAGCTCGTGGGCGAGGCGGGCGCGCTCCCCCGCGATGGTCAGCTCACGGCTGCGCTCGTAGAGGCGGGCGTTGGTGAGGGCTATGGCCGCGTGCTGGGCCAGGACGCGCAGGAGATCCTCGTCCTCGGCGGTGAAGCCGCAGCCTTCCCCTATATATGTCGCCACATGAGGGCATGCGTCGCTTTTGCTCCGCCTCTCGGCGTCTTCCTCACCCTCGGCACCTTCCTCGCCCTCGGCGCCCCGGCGTTTCTTGTTCGCCAGGAACAGGGCGCCGAGGATCTCCTCCCCGTCGGCGACCGGCATGCCGATGAAGTCGGACATGTCCGGGTGGGCGTCGGGCCACCCTTCGAAGCGGGGGTCCTTCCGGACGTCGGCGAGGCGCTGAGGGGTGGCGTCCTGGATCATCGCGGCGAGGATGCCGTGCTGGCGGGGCAGCGGTCCGATGGCCTTCCACTGCTCGTCGCTGACGCCGTCGACGACGAACTGGGCGAACCCCCCGTGGTCGTCGGGGACGCCGAGGGCCGCGTACTCGGCGTCCAGCAGCTCCCGGGCGGAGACGACGATCGTATGGAGGACGTCGCGCACCTGCAGGTGTCTGCTCATCGCGAGGAGCGCGGTGCTCACGGCGGTCAGGCCGGAGCGGGGGCCGTTGGTCATGGCCTCACGGTACCGAGGGGGATCGCGTGACGTATCGGGCCGTCGGCGGCACCGGCCTGGACCCCGGGGCCTAGGTCGAAGGGCCCTGCCCGGCCGGCCGGATTGCGGAAACCGCCCCTCGCGGCGCGCGCCCGGGGCCAGACTCGAACCATGTCTATACCAACGACACAGTGGACACCGACCCACGGCGACCCCTACCGGCCGGTTCCCTACCGCCCCGAGCGGATGCCCGCCGCCGAGTCCCTCGCCCGCGCCGCCGAGCTGCGGGAGCGGATGGACCGGCGCAGGACGGTCCGGCAGTTCTCGGCCGACCCCGTGCCGGAGCAGGTGGTGCGGGACGCGATCGCGTGCGCGGCCACCGCTCCGTCCGGGGCGCACCAGCAGCCGTGGACGTTCGTCCTGGTGAAGGACCCCGAGGCGCGGCGGCGGATCCGCCGGGCCGCGGAGGAAGAGGAGCGGATCTCCTACGAGGGCCGGCTGAGCGAGGAGTGGCTCGCCGCGCTGCGGCCGCTGGGCACGGACGAGGTGAAGCCGCACCTGACGGACGCGCCGGCCCTGATCGTGGTCTTCCAGCAGCGGTACTGGCTGGGCGAGGACGGCGACAAGCGCAAGCACTACTACGTGGACGAATCCGTCGGCATCGCGGTGGGGATGCTGCTCTCGGCGCTGCACCTGTCGGGGCTGGCGGCGCTGGTGCACACGCCCAGCCCGATGCGGTTCCTGTCCGAGGTGCTGGGGCGGCCGGCGAACGAGAAGGCGTTCGCGGTGATCCCGGTGGGCTACCCGGCGGCGGACTGCACGGTGCCGGACCTCGTCCGCAAGAGCCTGGACCAGGTGCTGAAGGAGGTCTGACGCGCCCGCCGCGGGCCGGGCCCGGGATTCCGGCCGGGCCCGGCCGGGCGCCGGTGCAAACGATCACATACGCAAAGCACCCTGGCGCTCACATCGGGTGAACCGGCATGCTCCCCGGTGTGAGCCCGGGCATAGGACCCAGATCACCTACGACCCGGCCTAGTGGACGCATAAGGCCGTCGTAAGCGGGTAGCAGCCGCCTTCTCCATCGCCTTCGCCCGCCCCGCGCACCCCCCTCCGCAACGAAGCGGGATAGTACGTCACTGCTTTGCCACAGAATTTTGCAGCCGCTAACAATTGCCCAGCCGCACGGCGCCGTCGATCGAGACGCGGCGCTTCCCCCGCGCCGATCCGGCCAGTGCGACCCACGCGATTGGAAGAGGTTCAGCTCAGCATGCGCTCCCCCATCTCCGGCTATAGCCGTCTGTCCAAGGTCCACAAGTTCTCCGCCGCGGGCATCGCCGCCGCGGGCATCGCCGCCCTGACGCTCGCCGCCGTCCCCGGTGGCTCGGCCGACGCCGAGACCCAGTCCATCGGCGTCAAGCCGGTCGCGTGGAGCGCCCACTCCTTCGGCGGCCAGGAGCAGCAGGAGCAGCTCGGCAAGCAGTCGGACAACGCCGCGAAGCTGGCGAAGACCGAGGCCGAGGCCAAGAAGAAGGCCGACGCCGAGGCGAAGGCCAAGGCGGACAAGGAGCGCGCGGAGAAGCAGGCCGCGAGCCGTTCCGAGGAGCGCAAGCCGGTCCAGGCCGCGCCCGCCCCGAAGACCTACGCCAACAACCTGGACGGCTGGATCCGCGAGGCCCTGGACGTCATGAAGGCCAAGGGCATCCCCGGCTCCTACGAGGGCATCAAGCGCAACATCATGCGCGAGTCGACCGGCAACCCCCGGGCGATCAACAACTGGGACATCAACGCCATCAACGGCGTCCCCTCCAAGGGCCTGCTCCAGGTGATCGACCCGACCTTCAAGGCGTACCACGTCGAAGGCACCTCCTGGGACATCTACGACCCGGTCGCCAACATCACCGCGGCCTGCAACTACGCGGCCGACAAGTACGGCTCGATGGACAACGTCAACTCCGCCTACTAAGAGGCCGAGCGGACCCGCGCATGCGCCGAAGGGCGGCACCCGATCCGGGTGCCGCCCTTCGGCGTGTGTGCGAGCGGGGTGCTACTTGCGCATGACCTCGGGCTCGTGGCGGCGCAGCAGGCGGGCGACGACGAAGCCGCAGAGCACGCCGATGCCGAGCAGGACGCCCATGTCGACGAACCACTGGGTCGCGGTGTGCTCCCACAGCGGGTCCGGGCCGGCGCCCGGCCACGGCATGAGGACATTGAGGTTCGCGGTGGCACCGGCGGCGCCGATCGCCCAGCGGGAGGGCATCAGCCAGGCGACCTGCTCCACGCCGATCTTGTCGAAGATCTGGAAGAGCACGCCGGTGAAGACGACCTGGACGATCGCGAACATCACCAGCAGCGGCATCGTCTTCTCGGCGGTCTTGACCAGCGAGGAGATGATCAGGCCGAACATCATCGAGGTGAAGCCGAGGGCCATGATCACCAGGGCCATCTCGGCCGCCGGCAGGTGGGTGAGGACGACGCCCTCCTCGGGCATCTTCTCGCCGCGGACGCCGAAGCCGATGGCGCTGATGAGCGCGCCCTGGAAGGCCGTGATGACGCCGAGGACGACGACCTTCGACATCAGGTACGCCGAGCGGGACAGGCCGGTCGCCCGCTCCCGTTCGTAGATCACCCGTTCCTTGATCAGCTCGCGGACGGAGTTGGCCGCTCCGGCAAAACAGGCGCCGACCGCGAGGATCAGCAGGATGGTGCCGGCGTCGCGGTTCTGGAAGGCGGACTTCGCGGGGCCGGGGCCGAGGCCGGAGTCGGCCGGGATGACCGTGCTCACCGCGCCGAGCACGGCGGGCAGGATCACCATCAGGGCCAGGAAGCCGCGGTCGGAGGCGATCACCGAGACATAGCGGCGGATCAGCGTCCACAGCTGGGAGCCCCAGCTCTGCGCCTTGGGCGGCTGGACCATCTGCGGCTGGACGTGTACGGACTGCGGGGCGACGGCGTCGATGTCCGCGGCGTACATCTGGTAGTGCTGCGAGCCGCGCCAGCGGCCCGACCAGTCGTAGTCGCGGTAGTTCTCGAAGGCCGAGAAGACATCGGCCCACGTCTCGTAGCCGAAGAAGTTCAGCGCTTCCTCGGGCGGGCCGAAGTAGGCGACCGAACCGCCGGGCGCCATCACCAGCAGCTTGTCGCAGATGGCCAGCTCGGCGACGGAGTGGGTGACCACCAGGACCGTGCGGCCGTCGTCGGCCAGGCCGCGCAGCAGCTGCATGACGTCGCGGTCCATGCCCGGGTCGAGGCCCGAGGTGGGCTCGTCCAGGAAGATCAGCGACGGCTTGGTGAGCAGCTCCAGGGCGACGGAGACGCGCTTGCGCTGGCCTCCGGAGAGGGAGGTGACCTTTTTGTCCGCGTGGATGTCGAGCTTGAGCTCGCCCAGGACCTCGCCTATCCGGGCCTCGCGCTCGGAGGCCGCGGTGTCGCCGGGGAAGCGGAGCTTCGCGGCGTAGCGCAGGGCCTTCCGGACGGTGAGCTCCTTGTGCAGGATGTCGTCCTGCGGGACCAGGCCGATGCGCTGGCGCAGCTCGGCGAACTGCTTGTAGAGGTTGCGGTTGTCGTAGAGGACGTCGCCCTCGTTGGCGGGGCGGTAGCCGGTGAGCGCCTTGAGCAGGGTGGACTTGCCGGAGCCGGACGGGCCGATGACCGCGATCAGCGACTTCTCGGGGACGCCGAAGGAGACGTCCTTGAGGATCTGCTTGCCGCCGTCGACGGTGACGGTGAGGTGGCGGGCGGAGAAGGAGACGTCGCCGGTGTCGACGAACTCCTCCAGCCGGTCGCCGACCAGGCGGAAGGTGGAGTGACCGACGCCGACGATGTCGTGGGGGCCGATGATCTGCTGGCGGACCGGCTGACCGTTGACATAGGTGCCGTTGTGGCTGCCGAGGTCGACGATCTCGAAGCGGCCGTCGCTGGTGGCCCGGAACTCGGCGTGGTGGCGGGAGACCTGGAGGTCGGAGACGACCAGCTCGTTCTCCAGGGCACGGCCGATGCGCATCACGCGGCCCACGGCCATCTGGTGGAAGCTCGTGGGGCTGCGGTCGCCGTAGACCGGGGGGGCGGCCGGGGTGCCGCCGGGTGCGGAACCACCGCCGTGCGCCGGGGGCTGCTGCCCGGACGGGGGGTGCTGGGGGTTCTGCTGAGGGACGTGCGCCTGCGGGTGGTGGCCCGGGTGCTGGGCCTGCTGCTGGTGCGCCTGCTGCTGCCAGGCGTCCGGCTGCTGGTACGGGGGCTGCTGCGCCTGGTGCGGCCAGCCTGCCCCGGGGTGCTGCTGGTACTGCGGCGGCTGGTGCACCGGAGCCTGGTGGGGCGCCTGCTGCTGCGGTGCGGCCATCGCGGTCTGTGCGCTGTAGAGGTCCGCGGCCGGCGGAGCCAGGCCGGCCCCCGGGCCGGCACCCTGACCAGCGGCGAGATTCAGCCGCGGGCCGTCCGTCGCGTTGCCCAGATGCACGGCCGAGCCGGGGCCGATCTCCATCTGATGGATCCGCTGACCCTGCACATAGGTGCCGTTGGTACTGCCGTGATCCTCGATGATCCAGCTGCGTCCGCCCCACCGCACCGTGGCGTGCCGCCACGAGACACGGGCGTCCTGCAGCACCATGTCACCCTGCGGATCACGCCCCAGGGTGTAGGACCTGGACGGATCGAGCGTCCAGGTCTGTCCATTCAATTCCAGTACGAGTTCCGGCACTCCATGCCCCACTACTTGTCCCCCGATGAGCCCCCTGCACGGGGAGTCTAGGGATGGCGAACATCGGGAGGAACTATTTCAGGCACAGTCCCCGAACCGAAAGTCGGGGAATGACGCGACCCTGTAACAGGCACCGTTGACGGCACCGAAAGCCGCCGTGACAGTAGTAACCGCCACGGATGCGTACGGATCATGCGCATTCCGGGCAACAGGTCGGGAACGGGGGGGCCGTCATGACCATGGGCAGCGGCGCGCGGGGAGCGCGCCCAAGGGCCGCAGTGGAGCTTATTCTCTCGTCGATAGCGGCTGTGAGCTGGGCTTTTCTCGCCATGGCAGGGGTCGCGGCGCTCGGCCTGCACCTGCTGGGGGCGGATGCGGCGGGCGCGCTCGGCCCGATGACCGCGGCCGTGGTCGTCCTCGCCGTGGGCGGCTCCGTCACACCTTCAGGTGATGTGGAGGCATTCGGGCTGAAGGGCGCCTCGGCGCACAGCGCCATCGAAATCGCGCCACTCGGGGTGAGCCTCGTGGGGGCCCTGATGCTGGGAATGATCTTCGCGCGGTCCCTGCGGTCGGCCGGCGCCACCGTGCGGCTCTCCGCGCTCGCCGCACGGGCGGGCGCCGTGGCCGTGCTCTTCCTGCTGATCCTCGGCGGGCTGGCCTGGGCCGGCGAGGACACGGTCACCTTCGACGGGTCCGGCCTCGGCCTGCCGGAGCCGGGCAAGGGAGGCGACGGCGGCCTGGTCGTTCCCGGGGTGGGCGACCTCGGGAGCATCGGCGGCCTGCCGGAGCGGCTCGGCGGCCTGGCGGACGCCCGGGCCGCCGTCGGCTTCTCCGTGCGCACCGGGCCCTCCCTCGCCGGGGGTGCCGTGTGGGTGCTGGGCGTCCTGCTGATCGCGCTGCTGGCCGCGCGCAGGGCTCCGGCGCCCCCCGGCTGGGAAGTGCTGCACCGCTCCGTCCGCCCGGCGGTCTCGGCGCTGTGCGCGGTGCTGGTCCTCGCGGTCGCGGCGGGCCTGGCGGCCGCGGCCTACGCGGCGGTGAGCGACGGTCGCGCCGGGCGGATCACCGGGGCCGCGCTGCTCGGGGCGCCGAACGGGGTGTGGCTCGGGATACCGCTGGGCCTGCTGGTGCCCTGGCGCGGCACGGCGTCCGGTGTGCTGTCCCAGGTGCTCCCCGCGCCGCTCGACGAGCTGCTCAGCGCCAAGGCGGACGAGCCGGTGACCCTGGGACGGCTGGCCGAGCTGGACTCGCGGGTGTGGCTGCTGGCGGTCGCCTGCGCGCTGATGATCCTCGCGGCCGGGGTGCTGGCCGCGGTGCGGACGCCGCGCGACGGCCTGGGCCCGGTGGCCTTCGCGGCGCGGGTCGCGGTCGGGCTGGGGACCGCCACGGCGCTCGCGCTGCCGCTGCTGGTGGCGCTGACGCGGGTCAAGGCGGACGCCGGGCTGTCGGTGCTCGGCTTCGACGCGTTCGGAGCGGGTCTGGAGCTGCGGGGCAACGCCCCGGTCGCGCTGGCCCTGGGCGCGGCGTGGGGAGCGGCGGCCGGGGCGGCCGGGGGGCTGCTGGCGTGCGGGGCCCGGGTGGCGGGGAGGCGCGCGCGGGCGTACGCGCCGGTCGGCCCCCTCCCCCGCGCCCACCCGGAAGCGGCGCGACTGCCGGGGCCGTACACGCCCTCGCCGGTGTACCGCCCGGCGCACGACGACACCAACCCGTACAAGCGGCCCCTGTTCGACGACCGCTCCGGCGCGCCGACCCAGCCGGGCCGGCCGCTGCCCCCGCCCGGCCCCCGGCCGCGGCGGGGCTACGGGGACGGGCCGCCCGGCGAGGGCCCGCCGCCGCCCCGGCCGCCCGGCACCCCCGGCGGCCGCCGCTGACCCCTCGCGGCGGGGCGTTCACTTCTTGGTAACCCAAGTCTTCGCCGTCCGGTCAGCGGGACACCTGTACGCCTCCGGCGCGGGGCCGGATACGGTTAGGGGACCATGAGCGCATCGCAGACCCCGCCTGCCGCAGCCGTTACCGGCGACGACGACCCCACTCTCCTCGTCAAGATCTTCGGGAAGGACCGGCCGGGCATCACGGCCGGACTGTTCGACACGCTCGCGGCCTACGCCGTCGACGTCATCGACATCGAGCAGGTCGTCACCCGGGGCCGGATCACCCTGTGCGCCCTGGTGACCGCCCCGTCGGTGCAGGGCGTCGCCGAGGGCGAGCTGCGGGCGACCGTGCACAGCTGGGCGGAGTCGCTGCACCTCCAGGCGGAGATCATCTCCGGCCGGGGCGACAACCGGCCGCGTGGCACGGGCCGTTCCCACGTCACGGTGCTCGGGCATCCGCTCACCGCCGAGTCGACGGCGGCCATCGCGGCCCGGATCACCGGCACGGGCGGCAACATCGACCGTATCTTCCGGCTCGCCAAGTACCCGGTGACGGCGGTGGAATTCGCGGTCTCGGGCACGGAGACGGAGGCGCTGCGCACCGCGCTGGCCACCGAGGCCGCGGCCCGCGGGGTGGACGTGGCGGTCGTGGCGGCCGGTCTGCAGCGCCGGGCGCAGCGCCTGATCGTGATGGACGTGGACTCGACGCTGATCCAGGACGAGGTCATCGAGCTGTTCGCGGCGCACGCGGGGTGCGAGGCCGAGGTCGCGGAGGTGACCGCGCGGGCGATGCGCGGTGAGCTGGATTTCGAGCAGTCGCTGCACGCCCGGGTGGCGCTGCTGGCGGGGCTCGACGAGTCCGTGGTGGACAAGGTGCGGGCGGAGGTGCGGCTGACGCCGGGCGCCCGCACCCTGATCAGGACGCTGAAGCAGCTGGGCTACCAGGTGGGGGTCGTCTCCGGGGGGTTCACGCAGGTCACGGACGATCTGCGGGAGCGGCTGGGGCTGGACTTCGCCTCCGCCAACACCCTGGAGGTGGTGGACGGCCGGCTGACCGGCCGGGTCACCGGGGAGATCGTGGACCGGGCGGGCAAGGCCCGGCTGCTGCGGCGGTTCGCCGCGGAGGCGGGCGTCCCGCTGGCGCAGACGGTGGCGATCGGCGACGGCGCCAACGACCTGGACATGCTCAACGCGGCGGGCCTGGGCATCGCGTTCAACGCGAAGCCGATAGTGCGGCAGGCGGCGCACACCGCCGTGAACGTGCCGTTCCTGGACGCCGTGCTGTATCTGCTGGGTGTCACCCGGGAAGAGGTCGAGGCGGCCAACACGCACGACCACGAGTGAGCCGGCCTTCGGGGATTGCCTGCGGCCCGTGGCGTGTGCGGGCTTGTCGTGGCTGAGCTCAGACACAACAAGCCCCTGAGGTACCTCTCAGTGGTAGCCGGGGGAGCTTGAGGACGCGCCCGTGAGGCGCCCCGCCGCAGGCGGCCCATGCGGCCCCGTCCGCGGGGGGCGCCCCGGGGACGCACACCCGCGCCCGGCCGGCCGACCTACTCGTGCGGGGGCCAGAAGGCGACCAGCCGGCCGACGCCGTGTTCGACGCTCTTCCAGGAGCCGGCGAAGGTGAGCACCGCGATCGAGGCGGTGGGGAACCCGGAGCGGTTGAGCCGGGGCAGGAGGTCGCCCTCGGCCTCGCCGGCCAGCGCGTCGGCCAGGGCGTGCATGCCGGGGTTGTGCCCGACGAGCAGCAGGTCGGCCACCTCGTCGGAGGTCTCGCTGATCAGTGCGATGAGCTCGCCGAGGGACGCTTCGTAGAGCCGGTCCTCGTAGACCGTGCGGGGGCGCTGGGGCAGCTCGTGGACGGCGAGCTTCCAGGTCTCCCGGGTGCGGACGGAGGTCGAGCAGAGGGCCAGGTCGGGGATGATGCCGGCGGTGGCGAGCCGGCGCCCGGCGACCGGGGAATCCTTGCGGCCGCGCTCCGCGAGCGGGCGCTCATGGTCGGAATCGTCGGACCACTCGGCTTTGGCGTGCCGGAGAAGAACAATCCTGCGGGTCGGTTCGGCGCTCATGCTGTCCAGCTTCGCATGAAAAGAGTGGCGAGGCGCGGGGTGTTGGGAGGCCGGATCCCTTCGGGTCACGCGCGCCCGCCGGGTGTCATCGCACCCGGTCGCCGAGGGAGTGCTGGACCAGTTCGACCACCCGGGCGAGGGACCCGCCGGCGCCCGGGGAGGAGCCCGAGTGGGCCGAGGCGGGCGCGGCCAGCAGCACGAACAGGGCCACGAAGGCCGCGGCGGGCAGCGCCAGGGCCCACCACGGCAGCCTGGTCTGTACGGTGCCCGTGGTCCGTGCTTTCGTCCCGGCGGACATGGGATCGCCTCCGAATCGGTCCGTCTCACCGCTGCGTCGCGGTGTACTACGAACCTACGGAGCCGGGCGGCCGGCTCCCATCCGGTGAACCACCCACTCGCCCCTGAGCCGGCCCCCCTAGGGGACGGGGGGCTAGCCCCCCTGTGCGGTCCGGGGGCGGTGCGGCGCCGGACCGGTCAGGGGGAGGCGAGCGTCGCGATCACGGCGATCACGACGGTGATCGCGAGCATCGCGCCGAGGATGGTGACCAGCGTCTTCTGGCCGTTCTTGGGGTTCGGTTCGAGCACAGGCATGTCACCAGTGTCCCATTCGCTCCCCGGGCCCGGCGGGCGGGTCAGATCTCGTCCTCGACGGTGCGGTCGCGGCCCGCCAGCACCCCCGCCACGACCTGAGGCACCATCAGGGCCGCCATCAGGGCGATCGGCAGGTCCCAGCCCCCGGTGCTCTCGTTGAGCCAGCCCACGAGCAGCGGCCCGGGGATGGCGATGAGGTAGCCGACGCTCTGGGCGAACGCCGACAGCCGCACCACGCCCGCGCCGGTGCGCGCCCGCATCCCGATCATCGTGAGCGCGAGCGAGAAGGCGGTGTTGGAGATGCCGATCAGCAGGGCCCAGATCCAGGCGCCGCCGGCCGGGTCCAGCCACAGGCCGGCGTAGCCGGCCAGCCCGCACGCGGCGAGGGCGACGACCAGGAAGCCCTGGTGCACGCGGACGGCGAGGGTCGGCAGCACGAAGTTGAGGGGGACGCCCATCACCATGGTCGTCGCGAGCAGCGCCCCGGCGGTGGAGGCGGAGATCCCGGCGTCGCGGAAGATCGCCGGCATCCAGCCCATGGCGATGTAGGCGCCGGTGGCCTGGAGGCCGAAGAAGGCGGCCATGGCCCAGGCGGTGGGGCTGCGGGTGATGCTGGTGCGGGGTGCCTCCCGTGCGACATCGGCGGCGGGTGCGGCGGGGCCGGGGGTCCGGGTCCGGGTGCGGAGGGTGAGGACGAGCCAGAGCAGGGCCGCCGCGGCGGCGAGCAGGGCCCAGGAGGCGAGCCCCAGCTTCCAGCTGCCGCCCATCGCGTCGGCCAGCGGGACGGTCGCGGCCGCGGCGGTGGCGGTGCCCGCGGCGACGGCCATGGAGTAGACGCCGGTCATCTCCCCGACCCGGTCGGGGAACCAGTCCTTGACGACGACGGGCATCAGCACGTTGCTCACCGCGATGCCGGCGAGGGCCACGGCGCTGAGGAGCAGGAAGCCGGGCACGCCGCCCGTGAACGGCCGCACCACCAGGCCGGCGGCTATGGCGGCCATTCCGGCGCAGACGACGGCCGCCGGGCCCCAGCGGCGGGCGAGCCGTGGCGCGGCGAGGCCGAAGAGCGCGAAGCAGAGGGCGGGTACGGAGGTGAGCAGTCCGGCGAGGGCGCCGTTCATGCCCAGGCCGGAGCGGACCTCTTTCAGGAGCGAGCCGAGGCTGGTGATGGCGGGGCGGAGGTTGAGCGCGGCGATGACGAGGCCCGCGACCAGGAGTCCGCGCCGCACGGCGGCGGTGGCGGGGGCGGTGTCCGGCGCCCTGCCGGGTGAGGTGGATGGGGCGGCAACGGCCGCTGTGTCGTCTCCGTCAGTCCTGGGTGCCATGGTCGAATCATAGGATCATGGGATGAATGGACACAGACAACGGTGTCCCCGGCGTCTCCGCCGGCGGTCCCCGGCCCGCCGGCTCAGCGCGGGCTGTGCGTCACCCAGACGTGGCGTATCTCCAGCCAGCAGCGCTCGGTGAGCGAGACGTGGCGGGCCGGGTCGACCGTGGCCGGTGCGGTGTCCATGTCCGGATCCCACCAGCGGGCGCACTCGACGTGCAGCTGAACGTGGTCGGGCGTGGCGTTGCCGTTGAAGCAGACGGCGCTGGCGCGGGAGCCCTGGACACGCGTGCGGCACTCGGCCTCCTGGGGCCCGGCCGGGGCCGCGAGGGCCGCCGGGCTCATGGAGCCGGCCAGTGCGGCGGCCGTGAACAGCAGGGCCGCCGTACGACGGAATGGGAAGTCCATGCCCGTACCGCCTCCTCCATCACTGCCGTCCCCCCAGTGTGCGGGTGCGGGGCCCGGCGCACGACCGGGAACGCGCGATGCCCGCCCCCGTCACCCGGGAGCGGGCACCACTGATGCGCGAAGGGCGCGGGGCGCCCATCATGTGCCGCGGCCGCTGCGCGGCGGTGGCCCCAAGCGTCCCCGGCTACCGCTGGAGCAGTGGGCTGGGGGGCGCTTGAGGACGCGTCCGCAGGGCGCTCGCCGCCGCAGGGCGGCCACGGCAAACCCGGAGCCGCGTCGGCAGAGGCTACGCGCCCATCATGTGCACGCCGCCGTCCACGTGGACGATCTCGCCCGTGGTGCGGGGGAAGAAGTCCGACAGCATGCCGACGACGCCGCGGCCGGCGGGCTCCGGGTCGGCCAGGTCCCAGCCGATGGGGGCGCGGTGGTTCCACACGTCCGCGAGCTCCTCGAAGCCCGGGATGGACTTGGCGGCCATCGACTTGATCGGACCGGCCGAGACCAGGTTGCAGCGGATGCCCTTGGGACCGAGGTCGCGGGCGAGGTAGCGGTTGGTGCCCTCCAGGGCCGCCTTGGCCACGCCCATCCAGTCGTACTTCGGCCAGGCGATCTGCGCGTCGAAGGTCAGACCGACGACCGCGCCGCCCTGCGGCATCAGCGGCAGGCAGGCCATGGTCAGCGACTTGTACGAGTACGCCGAGACCTGGACGGCCGTGGAGACGTCCTCCCAGCTCGCCTCCAGGAAGTTGAAGGCGCCCTGGGGGCCGAAGGCGATGGAGTGCACGATGCCGTCGAGGCGGGCGTCGTCGCCCTGGAGCTCACGGACCTTGTCGGCCAGGCCGTCCAGCTGCTCCTGGTTGGTGACGTCCAGCTCGATGACGGGCGCGGGCTTCGGGAGCCGCTTGGCGATGCGCTCGACGAGCGAGAGGCGCCCGAAGCCGGTCAGGATGACCTCGGCGCCCTCGTTCTGGGCGACCTTGGCGGCCTGGAAGGCGATCGAGGACTCCGTGAGGACGCCCGTGACCAGGATGCGCTTGCCTGCGAGGATTCCACTCATGACGTTCAGTGACCCATGCCCAATCCGCCGTCGACAGGAATGACGGCTCCAGTGATGTATGCGGCCTCGTCGGAGGCGAGGAAGCGGACCGAGGCGGCGATCTCCTCGGGCTGCGCGTAGCGCGCGAGCGGAATCTGCTTCGTGATGCTCTCCCGCTGCTCGTCGCTGAGCACACGGGTCATATCGGTGTCGACGAAGCCGGGGGCGACGACGTTGACGGTGATGTTGCGGGAGCCCAGCTCACGGGCGAGCGAGCGGCCGAAGCCGACCAGTCCGGCCTTGGAGGCGGCGTAGTTGGCCTGGCCCGCGGAGCCCAGCAGGCCCACCACGGACGAGATCAGCACGATGCGGCCCTTGCGGGCGCGCAGCATGGCCTTCGAGGCCCGCTTGACGACCCGGAAGGTGCCGGTGAGGTTGGTCTCCACCACCGAGGTGAAGTCCTCCTCCGACATCCGGAGCAGCAGCTGGTCGCGGGTGACGCCGGCGTTGGCCACCAGCACCTCGACCGCGCCCTGCTTCTCCTCGATCTCCTTGTACGCCTGCTCGACCTGCTCGGGGTCCGTGATGTCGCACTTGACGGCGAGGAAACCCGCGGGCGGCTCACCGGAACGGTAGGTGATGGCGACGTTGTCACCCGCATCGGCGAAGGCGCGGGCGATGGCGAGGCCGATGCCCCGGTTTCCTCCGGTGACGAGAACCGAGCGGCTCAAGGGACCACCCTTCCTTCACGTATAGGTGCCGTGGACAGCCAATGGCCGTCTGTACCGTACGAAAACTATCGGGCCCGGGGCTCCGACGTGCAGCCCGCCTCTTACAGGAGCGCCTCACGGACCCTGTGGGGTCCCTACAGAAAAGTCTGGTCAGCGGCGGATCGGACGCGACATGATTCACAGCGACGACCACCGGGAGGACCCTGTGCCCCATTCCACGCCCCGTTCCATCGACGACTCGTTCCTCGCCCTGCCGCTGCGGCCGCTGGCCGACGCCGCCCTCGCGCGGGCCCGCGCGCTGGGTGCCGAGCACGCCGACTTCCGCTTCGAGCGGGTGCGCAGCGCGTCCTGGAAGCTGCGCGACGCCCGCCCCGCGGGCACCTCGGACGCCACGGACGTGGGCTACGCGGTCCGGGTGGTGCACGGCGGGAGCTGGGGGTTCGCGGCGGGGGTGGAGCTGACGATGGACGCGGCCGCCCGGGTGGCCGGCCAGGCCGTGGCCATGGCGAAGCTGTCGGCCAAGGTGATCGCCGCGGCCGGCTCCGACGAGCGGGTGGAGCTGGCGGCCGAGCCGGTGCACGAGGAGCGCACCTGGGTCTCCTCCTACGAGGTCAACCCCTTCGACGTGCCGGACGCGGAGAAGACCGCCCTGCTGGCGGAGTGGAGCGGGCGGCTGCTGGCGGCGCCGGGCGTCGCGCACACGGACGCGACGCTGATGACCGCGCAGGAGAACAAGTTCTACGCGGACACGGCGGGCACGACGACGACCCAGCAGCGGATCCGGCTGCACCCGCAGCTGACGGCGGTCGCCGTGGACGGGACGGGCGGGTTCGACTCGATGCGCACCCTCGCGCCGCCGGCCGGCCGGGGCTGGGAGTACCTGACGGGCACCGGCTGGGACTGGGACGCCGAGCTGGCGGAGATGCCGGCGCTGCTCGCGGAGAAGATGCGCGCGCCGAGCGTGCGGGCCGGGACGTACGACCTGGTGATCGACCCGTCCAACCTGTGGCTGACGATCCACGAGTCGATCGGCCACGCCACCGAGCTGGACCGGGCGCTGGGCTACGAGGCGGCGTACGCGGGCACGTCCTTCGCGACGTTCGACCAGCTGGGCACCCTCAGGTACGGCTCCAAGATCATGAACGTGACCGGCGACCGCACCACCGAGCACGGCCTGGCGACCGTCGGCTACGACGACGAGGGCGTGGCGGCCCAGTCCTGGGACCTCGTCAAGGACGGCGTCCTCACGGGTTACCAGCTGGACCGGCGCACCGCGGCCCTGACGGGCTTCGAGCGGTCCAACGGCTGCGCGTACGCCGACTCGTCCTCGCACGTGCCGGTGCAGCGGATGGCGAACGTCTCCCTGCGGCCGGCGCCGAACGGGCCGTCGACGGAGGAGCTGATCTCCGGGGTCGACGACGGCATCTATGTGGTCGGGGACCGCTCGTGGTCGATCGACATGCAGAGGTACAACTTCCAGTTCACACAACAGAGGGCATACGCAATCCGGAACGGCCGACTGGCCGGGCAGCTCCGGGATGTTGCCTATCAGGGAATCACCCCTGAGTTCTGGGGCTCCATGGAGCGGATCGGCGGCCCCCAGACCTACGTCCTGGGAGGGGCTTTCAACTGCGGAAAGGCTCAGCCGGGACAGGTGGCCGCGGTGTCTCACGGTTGCCCCTCCGCGCTGTTCCGGGGTGTGAACGTCCTGAACGCTTCGGACGAGGCGGGAGGTGCCTGAAGAGTCGTCTTGGGTTGTGGTGTGCGCCAGCCGGGGTGAGCAGCGACAAGAACTGCTGAAGCTGTCGGCCCAGTACGCCGAGTCCGCCGCATGGCTCCACGAGGACTCCATGGGCATGGCCGAGGCCGAGAGGTGGACTGGTCAGGCGATGGAATGGGCCACAGAGGCTGGGGACGACGGCATGCTGTCATGGGCCTTGTTCCGTCGCAGCCAGCAGGCAACAACAAAGGGAAACATCGGTCAGGCTATCGGTCTGGCACAGGCAGTCCAGCGTCACGAACGGACCTTGACCAACCCCATGCGCGCCGCTGCCATACAGCAAGAGGCGCAGGCTTACGCACTCGATGGCGACGAACTCACCTGTCAGCGAAAGTTGGACCAGGCCCATGAATTCGCAGCATCCGCAGACGGCCAGGAGGACGCCAGGTCAGGGCATGGAGACTTCTGCACGCCGGGCTACGTCGAGATCCAGCGCGCGAATTGCTGGCTCAACCTTTCCCGTCCGGACCTGGCGGTACCAGCACTTGAACGATCTCTCGCGGAGCTTCCGTGTGTGTACCAGCGGGACCGAGGGCTGACTCAAGCAAGGCTTGCCATGACCTACGCAGGAATCCACGAGTACGAGGAAGCTGCCAGCCAAGCCGAATCCTCTTTGAGGATCGCGCGTAGCTCCGGGTCCGGGCGAACTCTCCAAGAGACAGTGGCGGCGATCAACTCACTGGCTATGGCGAGTAACGTGCCCGCAGTGCGCGGCCTGTTCGATGCCATCAAGGAGAACCCGGGGGTCTGAATGGCCACACCAAGTGAACTGGCGGCGATGCGGCGGGCTATAGCCATCTCCGCCCAGGGCCTCGGGACGACGAGTCCGAACCCGCCTGTCGGCTGCGTGATTCTCGATCGGGACGGCGCCCCTGCCGGGGAGGGGTACCACGCCCGCAAGGGCGACCACCACGCGGAAGTCAACGCGCTCTCCGCGGCCGGAGAACGCGCCCACGGCGGCACTGCGGTGGTGACGCTGGAGCCCTGCAATCACCACGGCCGGACGCCGCCGTGCCGACAGGCGCTGATCGACGCGCGGGTCTCGCGCGTACTGATCGCCGTCATGGACCCCACGTCACGAGGCGAAGGCGGCGCCGCGGTCCTCAGACAGGAGGGCATCGAGGTCGAACAGGGGGTACTGGAGGAAGAAGCCCTGCTCGTCCTTGGCCCCTGGCTGCACTCACTGCGGAGGGACCGCCCCTTCCTCACGTGGGCCTATACGGCCAGCACGTCCGCGTCCGAGGGTGAAGTAAACGCGGCAGCACCGGACATTCGCGAGCTACGCAGCACGCACGACCTGGTCATCATCCCGACGGAGGCAATCCAGGAGGGCGTACCGGGCGGCCACGGCCCCGGGGCGTTCCGCGTACCGGACGCGGGGCTCAGCAGCGACCCCGTCAAGGTTCTCCGCACCCTCAGCGAGGCGGGAGCGCGGTCGGTGCTGATCGAAGGCAGGGACAACCGAGCGGTTGATCTGCTCGCCGCCCATGTGGATCAAGTCGTCGTCCACCTGCCGAAGACGCCGCCGTCGTCCGAACCGGCCGGGCCGGCGGTCCCGGTGATCCCCGAGGGATTCCGCCTCACGGACGTAGCGCGAAATGGCCGGACCGTACGTCTCACCGCCCACCGGGCGACGGAAGGCCCGTAGCTCCCGGGTGGGCGTCAGAAAACCGCCGACCACGCTCCGCGCCCTCGGAAGCGTTGAGAGATGCTGAGGCCATGGACGAACTGATCACGCAAGCCACCAGCGGCGACGAGCGTCAACGCGGCCGAGCCGTCGCCGTCCTCCCCGTCGGCAGCTTCGAGCAACACGGCGAACACCTGCCGCTGATCACCGACACCGTGATCGCTTGCCTGATCGCCCGCCGCCTGGCCGACGACCACGGCCTGTTCCTCCTGCCGCCGATTACGATCACCTGCTCCCACGAGCATGCCCCGATGGCCGGCACCGTCAGCATCAGCGCCGCCACCCTGTACTCGATGGTCAACGACATCTGGCACTCGCTCGAAGCAGCCGGCCACCCGGGCCTGATCATCGTGAACGGCCACGGCGGCAACTACGTCCTGTCGAACATCGTCCAGGAGCTCAACGTCAACGGCCCCCGCGTCGCCCTCTTCCCCGGCAGCGAGGACCGCGCCCAGGCCCGTGCCGACGCCGCCCTGGAGAGCAGCAGCGCCGAAGACATGCACGGCGGAGAACTCGAGGTCTCCCTCCTCCTCCACGGTGCACCCCACCTCGTACGCGACGGCATAGACGCAGACGATCACTCGGCACCCAAGCGGCCTCACCTGCTCACGCTGGGCATGACCGGCTACACCACCAACGGCATCATCGGACAGCCTTCATTGGCTACTGCCGCCAAGGGCAAAGCACTCCTGGACAGCTTCTCCAGGACAGCCCAAGCCCATCTGGGCCTGATCTCGGGTGTGAACGTCCTGAACGCTTCGGACGAGGCGGGAGGCGCCTGACGGAACCCCAGGGCTAGCAGACGCCAGGCTTCTCGTGTCGCCGCCAATAGTCCGGTCGCCACCAGTACAGGGTCGCAAGGTCCCCGGGTGGAGGGTCGCTGCTGACGTCCTGTTCGAAGGGATCCCGTGACGGGTCGACGGGGCGCCAGCCCGGATCCACGGGCTCGTCCCCGGCCGGCGGACGAACATGACGCCGGTGCCGCTCCTCCACCGCGCCGAACTCCTGGTAATTGGTCTGCGCCTCAATGAGGCTCAGACCGCCGTTCGGGCCGACCTGTGCCCAGGGATAGCGGAGCTGGAAAGGGCTCTCCTGCCAGAAGCAGACATCGCAGATTTCGTCCGACCACAGCTCGCTGAACACCTGGTGCCCACAACACGGGCACGGCAGCCAACCCCCGGCAGGCACCTGAACGGCGATCGGCTCCGCGAGATCCGCGGCTATGCCGCTGAGACTCCCGGAGCTTTGCGAGCTCTCTGAACCGTTCATTCACCGCATCTTAGACAAGGGGCCCGCTGCCGCACTGCGGCCGGGTGCATCGCGGGAGGCCGCGCCCGGCTCGCTCCAATCTATTGGGCGTAGCCTTGCGCATCGGGGTGAGCGCGTGAAGGGCCGGGCCGTCGGGGGCTCACCCGCGCGATCGGCGCCCGAGCGGCGGGCCGACGTCAGCGACCTGCGCGCGCACGAAACCGCAAGTCTCTTGCTACGGCGTGCGCGCCTCGGCCAGCATGGCCGTTGATCAGTAGGCTCGCAGACTCCCGGGGCCCGACGGCTGCCGTCTCGCACGGCTTCCCCTCGGCCTCCTTCCAGGGCGTGAACGCCCCCGACACCACGCAGGAGGCCGGTCGATGAGTTCTCGTCCGACGCGTAAGGCGAACCAGCCGCACGAGATCGTCGAGCGGGCCCTGGGGCTGTCCCGGGCCGACGGCTGTGTGGTGATCGCGAGTGAGCAGTCCACCGCCAATCTGCGGTGGGCGGGCAATGCCCTGACCACCAACGGCATCACCCGCGGCCGTACCGTCACCGTGATCGCCACCGTCGACGGCGCCGAGGGCACCGCCTCCGGTGTCGTCTCCCGGTCCGCCGTCACCGCGGCCGAGCTGGAGCCGCTGGTGCGGGCCGCCGAGGAGGCCGCCCGGGCGGCCGGTCCGGCCGAGGACGCGCAGCCGCTGGTGGCGGGCGCCCCGCACTCCCCCTCCTTCACGGATGCGCCCCAGGAGACCTCAGCCGCCGTCTTCGACGCCTTCGCGCCCGCGCTCGGCGAGTCCTTCGCCCGGGCCCGGGCCGAGGGCCGGGAGCTGTACGGCTTCGCCCGTCACGAGGTCGTCTCGTCCTATCTGGGCACCTCGGCGGGGCTGCGGCTGCGCCACGACCAGCCCACCGGCACCCTGGAGCTCAACGCCAAGTCGGCGGGCGAGGGGGCGCCGCGCTCGGCCTGGGCCGGGCGGGCCACCCGGGACTTCACGGACGTGGACCCGGCGGCGCTGGACGCCGAGCTGGCGCGGCGGCTCGGCTGGGCGGCCCGGCGGGTGGAGCTGCCCGCCGGCCGGTACGAGACGCTGCTCCCGCCGTCCGCCGTGGCCGACCTGCTCATCTACCAGATGTGGTCGGCGGCCGCCCGGGACGCCTTCGAGGGCCGCACGGTCTTCTCCCGGTCCGGCGGCGGCACCCGGGTCGGCGAGAAGCTGTCCGGGCTGCCGCTGACCCTGCGCAGCGACCCGGCCGCCGCGGGCCTGGAGTGCGCGCCGTTCGTGCTGGCGGCGAGCTCGGGGGACGACGTGTCCGTCTTCGACAACGGGCTGCCGATCGGTGCCACGGACTGGATCCGCGACGGTGTGCTGGACCGGCTGGTCACGACCCGCCACAGCGCCGCCCTGACCGGTCTGCCGGTGGCCCCCGCCACGGACAACCTGATCCTGGACGCGGGCGGCTCCCGTTCGCTGGAGGAGATGGTCGCCGGCACCGAGCGGGGGCTGCTGCTGACCTGCCTGTGGTACATCCGCGAGGTCGACCCCGCGTCCCTGCTGCTGACCGGGCTGACCCGCGACGGTGTCTACCTGGTGGAGAAGGGCGAGGTCGTCGGGGAGGTCAACAACTTCCGCTTCAACGAATCGCCGGTCTCGCTGCTCTCCCGTGCCACCGAGGCGGGGCGCACCGAGCCCACGCTGGCGCGCGAGTGGGGCGACTACTTCACCCGTGCCGCGATGCCCGCGCTGCGGGTGCCGGACTTCAACATGAGCTCGGTCAGCCGGGGGGTGTGAGCGGCGGGGCGCGTGAGCGGGCCGAATAGACTGGTCCGCGTCCACCCCGTCCCCCTCTTCTGTACGCGGTCCCCCGTCCGTCAGTCCCACCGATCACCAGGAATGTCATGACACGCCTCGGCGAATCCGTCGCCCGCGCCGGCGAGCTCCTCGCGCAGGACCTCTCCTCCGACCAGACCGTCCAGCGGCTGCTCACGGAGACGGGCTCGCGGCGCTATCTCGATCTGACGGATCTCCCGGCGAAGGAGCAGGCCGAGCTGATCGCCTCGCGCACCGTCGAGGTGCTGCCCGGCGTGGACAAGCTCGCCGCGCGCATCGAGGAGCGCCGGGCCGCGGGCAAGGGCCTGAGCATCAAGCTGGGCATCGACCCCACCGCGGCCGACGTGCACCTCGGTCACGCCGTCCCGGTGATCATCCTCAGCCGCTTCCAGCGCATGGGCCACGACGTCACGCTGCTCATCGGCGACTTCACGGCCAAGATCGGCGACCCGACGGGCCGTACGGCCGAGCGCCCGCCGCTGACCGACGAGGACATCGCCCGGAACCTGGCCGGCTACCGGGAGCAGGTCCGGCCGTTCTTCGACTTCGAGAAGGTCAGCTTCCGGCAGAACAGCGAGTGGCTGGCGCCGTACACCTTCCCGGAGCTGCTCGGCCTGCTCTCCCAGGTGCCGGTCTCGCAGCTGCTGCAGCGTGAGGACTTCCGGACCCGGCTGGCCGCCGGCTCGGGCCTGACGATGTCGGAGCTGCTGTACCCGATCGCGCAGGGCCTGGACTCGGTCGCCCTGGAGTGCGACGTCGAGCTGGGCGGCGCCGACCAGCTGCTCAATCTGCAGATGGGCCGCAAGCTGATGGAGCTGCGGGGCCAGAAGCCGCAGCTCGTCGTCACGATGCCGCTGATCGAGGGCACGGACGGCACGGGCGCGAAGATGTCCAAGTCCAAGGGCAACTACGTCGGCCTGACGGCACCCGCCGAGGACGTGTTCGGCAAGATCATGTCGGTGCCGGACCGGCTGATGGAGCCGTACCTCAAGGCGTGGACCGAGTGGACGGACCAGGAGGTCGCCCTCGTCCTCCGCCGGATCGAGGAGCGGTCGCTGCACCCGATGGACCTCAAGAAGGTCCTGGCGGGCGAGGTCGTGACCGCGCTCTACGGGGTCGAGGCGGCCATGGCGGCGCGGGCCGGGTTCGTCGCGCAGTTCTCGAAGAAGAGCTTCACGGACGTGGAGTCGCTGCCGGTGGTGGAGCTGGCGGAGCACGGCTCGGAGCCCGCGACGGCCGTGCTCAGCCAGGTCCTGGGCTTCCAGCCGAGCGCCTCGGCGGCCCGCCGCGTCGCCAAGCAGAACGGCCTGCGGCTGATCGTCGAGCACGCGGGCGGCTCGGAGTCGGTCGTGCTGGCCGAGGCCGAGGCCGTCCGTCCGCTGGGCGAGGTGGTCGCGGAGACCCTGGCCAAGGCAGCGGCGGCCGGGGTGAGCGAGCCGTCCGGGGTGTACCTCAAGGCCGGGCGCAAGATCGCCCAGCTGAGCGGTCTGTAGGGCCCTCCAGGGCCCGTGAGAGCCGCGGGGCGGCTCGCGCGCACACCGTGCGCACCGGCCGCCCCCTGCGGTCCCGTCCGTCAGGCGTGTTTGCGCTTGCCGCCCCGCATCGAGGCCCACAGCCGGTCGCCGATGCCGACCACGAGCACCGCGCCCGCCAGCTGCAGCAGGTGGCGGCCCCAGTCGATGCCCTTGGTCTCGTTGATGTCCAGACCGGTGGCCGCCCAGTTGCCGAGGACGCTGCCGATCATGCCGAAGATGACCGTCAGCCAGAGCGGGATCTGTTGCTTGCCCGGCAGGATCGCCTTGGCGATCAGACCCAGCACCAGTCCCACGATGATGGCCCACAACCAGCTCATGTCGCCTCCTCATACGGCGCGATATGGCGTGCTCCGCCATTCTGGGGCCGCTGCCGGTACGGCGCACTTCGGACCGGGCCGTACGCCGTACGTACGAGAGAGGTGCAGGTCGGGGCGGCCGTCGTGGGGCGGGCCCGGTCTCGTACCGGGGCCCGGCGCGGCGTAACGTGGGGTACGTCCTGGATACAGGCGCCCCGGCGCGGCGATCAGGTGGTGGAACGTGATGCGGAAGCAGGGCGGGCCGGAGGTCTTCAGGATCACCGGGGCCCGTCAGGGACTGGCCGAGGATGTGCGCGGCCGGCAGCGCCGGTATGTCGTCTCGATGCTGATCCGCACCCTGTCGGTGGTGCTCACCGTGGTGCTGTGGAACGTCGAGCGCTATGTGGCCATCGGCACGCTGGTACTGGGGGCGCTGCTGCCCTATGTCGCCGTCGTCATCGCCAACGCGGGCCGGGAGAACGCCCCTTCGCTGCCCGGTACGTTCGTCCCGCCGCCCGCGCGTCCGATGCTGCACGCGGCTCCGGAGCGGAACATGACGGAATCCGCGGCGGAAGCCGGCGCGGGGGCTCCGCGGCCGTCTTCCGACGATCAGCGGCGTGACCACGGCTGATGCCCGGAGCGGTCGGAGCGCGCCGTCGTGCGCCCCGTCAAGCTCAAGAAAAGCTCAGATCAATCATGTGGTTTCGGTGCCGCCCGCCGGGCACCCCGTGACATACTTCGTAAGCGCTCCGCATCCCCCGTCGGAGCGACAGACCGACGCCGGGCGGCTCCCCCCGTGGCTGCCCGGCGTCGCCGTGTTCCCACGGCCTTCCCCCGGGTCCGGGGACGTACAGTCTGAGGTGTGAACCCCCCTGAGACTGCTGTGATCTGTTCCGCCAAGGGCTGCCGCGCCGCCGCGGTGTGGGTGCTGGCGTGGAACAACCCGAAGCTGCACACGCCGGAGCGCCGCAAGACGTGGCTCGCGTGCGAGGAGCACCGCGAACACCTGTCCAACTTCCTTGATCTGCGCGGCTTCCTCAAGGACGTGGTGACCTTGCAGGAGTGGGAGGCCGCCGCCCGCTCCTGAAGCCGCCCGCTCCCGAGGCCGTGCCCGGCCGCCGGGGGCCCGGCCGCCGCGGGCTCAGCCGCCGATCGCCGACATGGGGCGCTGCGGCTGCAGGAACGAGGGGTCGTCGAGGCCGGACCCGGCCTTCTTGCCCCACATGGCGCGCTTCCACAGCGCCGCTATCTCCCCGTCCGTGGCGCCGGACCGCAGCGCGCCGCGCAGATCGGACTCCTCCCGCGCGAAGAGGCAGGTGCGGATCTGGCCGTCGGCCGTGAGCCGGGTGCGGTCGCAGGAGCCGCAGAACGGGCGGGTGACGGAGGCGATGACGCCGACGCGGGCGGGGCCGCCGTCGACGAGCCAGCGCTCGGCCGGCGCGGCGCCGCGCTCCTCCTCGCCCTCGGGGGTGAGGCGGAAGCGGGTGCGCAGGCTCGCGAGGATGTCCCCCGCGGTGATCATGCCGTCGCGCTTCCAGCCGTGCTGGGCGTCGAGGGGCATCTGCTCGATGAAGCGGAGCTCGTAGTCGTTCGCGACGGCCCAGGCGAGGAGCTCGGGGGCCTCGTCGTCGTTGAGGCCGGGCATCAGGACGGCGTTGACCTTGACGGGGGTGAGCCCGGCGGCGCGGGCGGCCGCGAGGCCGTCCAGGACGTCCTGGTGGCGCTTGCGCCGGGTCAGGGTCTGGAAGACGCCGGGGCGCAGGGTGTCGAGGGAGACGTTGACGCGGTCGAGGCCCGCGTCCTTCAGTGCCCGGGCGGTGCGGCCGAGACCTATGCCGTTGGTGGTCAGTGACATCCGGGGGCGCGGCCGGAGGGCGGCGCAGCGCTCGACGAGGGAGACGAGGCCGGGGCGCAGGAGGGGTTCGCCGCCGGTGAAGCGGACCTCGGTGATGCCGAGGTCGGTGACGGCGATGCGGATGAGCCGGACGATCTCGTCGTCGGTGAGGAGATCCGGCTTGGCGAGCCAGGCCAGGCCCTCTTCGGGCATGCAGTAGGTGCAGCGGAGGTTGCAGCGGTCGGTCAGGGAGACGCGCAGGTCCGTGGCAGCGCGACCGTAGGTGTCGATGAGCACGGTGGCGGCCCCTCCTGCGGACGGGAACGAGTGTGTCGTTCGGTGTTCCGCAGCGTACGCGATGCCTCTGACGTTCAACAGATCGTTGAAGTGCGCGTACGGAAGGAGGGGCCGCCGGGAGGGGGCTCCGCGTCAGTGGGCGCCGTGGCCGGTGAGGGAGCGGACCTCCAGTTCGGCGTACTTCCCGGCGTCGGCCTGCTCCTTGGAGAGCACGGACCCCAGCCAGCCGAGCAGGAAGCCCAGCGGGATGGAGACGAGGCCGGGGTTGGCGAGGGGGAAGTAGTCAAAGCTCATGCCGGGGAAGAGCGCCTTGGCGTTGCCGGAGAGGACCGGCGAGAAGATCACCAGGGTGACGGAGGAGATCAGCCCGCCGTAGATCGACCACAGGGCGCCCCGGGTGGTGAAGCGCTTCCAGAAGAGGCTGTAGAGGATCGTGGGGAGGTTGGCCGAGGCCGCCACGGCGAAGGCCAGGGCCACCAGGGCGGCCGCGTTGAGCCGGTGGGCGAAGATCCCGAGCACGATGGAGATCGCGCCGATGACGACGGCCGCGCACTTGGCGGTGAGGATCTCCTCCTTCTCGCTCGTCCTGCCCTTGCGGATGACGTTGGCCCACAGGTCGTGGGCGAAGGACGCGGAGGAGGCGAGGGTGAGGCCGGCGACCACGGCGAGGATGGTGGCGAAGGCGACCGCCGAGATCACCGCGAGGAGGACCGCGCCGCCGGTGGAGCCGGCGCCGCCGCCGACCGTCTCGGCGAGCAGCGGGGCCGCGGTGTTGCCGGACTCGTTGGAGGCGGTGATCGCCTTGGGGCCGACGAGGGCCGCCGCGCCGAAGCCGAGGGCGATCGTCATCAGGTAGAAGGCGCCGATGATGCCGATGGCCCAGTTCACGGACTTCCGGGCGGCCTTGGCGGTGGGCACGGTGTAGAAGCGGATGAGGATGTGCGGCAGTCCGGCGGTGCCGAGGACGAGGGCCAGGCCGAGCGAGATGAAGTTCAGCTTGGAGGTGCCGTCCTTGCCGTACTGGAGGCCGGGTTCCAGGAACGCCTTGCCCTTGCCGCTCTCCCGGGCGGCCTCGCCGAGGAGGGTGGAGATGTTCCAGTTGAATTTGTTGAGTACGAGGATCGTGATGAGCAGGGTGCCCGCGATGAGCAGCACGGCCTTGACGATCTGCACCCAGGTGGTGCCCTTCATGCCGCCGATGGTCACGTAAAGGACCATCACCAGGCCGACGAGCGCGATGATCCAGCGGCGGGAGCCCTCGCCGGTGGCGCCGAGCAGCAGGGCGACGAGCGCGCCCGCGCCGACCATCTGGGCCAGCAGGTAGAAGATCGAGACGACGATGGTGGAGGTGCCCGCGGCGGTGCGCACCGGCCGCTGGCGCAGGCGGTAGGCGAGCACGTCGGCCATGGTGAAGCGGCCGGAGTTGCGCAGCGGTTCGGCGACCAGCAGCAGGGCGACCAGCCAGGCGACGAGGAAGCCGATGGAGTAGAGGAACCCGTCGTAGCCGAAGAGGGAGATGGCGCCGGCGATGCCGAGGAAGGACGCGGCGGACATGTAGTCACCGGAGATGGCCAGGCCGTTCTGGAAGCCGGTGAACGAGCGGCCGCCCGCGTAGAAGTCGGTGGCGTCCTTGGTCTGCCGGCCGGCCCAGACGGTGATGGCGAGGGTCGCGGCGACGAAGACCGAGAAGAGCGTGATGATCAGGGTGCGGTGCTCGGTGGCCGCCGCGGCGGCGAGCGTGGTCGTGCCGGTCATTCCCCGGCCTCCAGGCGCGCCCGCAGGGCCTCGGCCTTCGGGTCGAGCTCGGCCGCGGCGTGCCGGGAGTACCACCAGGCGATCAGGAAGGTGGTGAGGAACTGCGCGAGGCCGAAGACGAACGCGATGTTGATGTGGCCCACCACCGTGGTGCCCATGAAATCGCCCGCGTAGTTGGAGAGCAGGACGTAGAGCAGGTACCAGCTGACGAAGGCGATGGTGAGGGGGAAGGCGAAGGAGCGCTGGGCGCGGCGCAGTTCCCCGAATTCGGCACTGGCCTGGACCGCCCGGTAGCGGTCGGGCCCGGCCGGGGCGCCGGGCAGGGCGGGGCAGCCGGGCTCGTCCGGCCCCTGCGCGGTGGTTGGTGCGGTGTCCACGGTCTCTCCTGACAAAGGGGGTGGGGCGCGAGCCGCCGGCTTGTGATGCGGATCACGCATCGTAGAGGCAGGTCGCAGTATCCGACAGGGGGGCGGGCGCCGAATGTCGGGGAGATCCACAAGGAGGGGCGACACCGCCTGCCCGCCCCCTCGTTGACCCTGGTGTGAGCGACGCGCCGCCTCCTCCCCCGCCGCCCCCCGGTCGACGACCGTTCGGGAGCGTCAGGTTGACGGCGCCCATAGCCGCCGTGACGACCGGACGGCCGGTCCTGATGCCCGGTGCGGGACGCTGGTACGGGCCGCGGGTGCCGCTGCCGCCGCTCAGCATCGAGGCGTTGCGGGACGCGGGCCTCTCGCCCTGATGGGGCGTCACATCGTCGTCGCATAGCGCCAGGAAGCGGCTTCCTCCGGACTTTGTTCCGGAATTCATTGCCCAGGGCGCATGATCGGCGCTAGCTTCACTCGTCATGTACCCGTCCGGTGCGCAGCATGCGCCCGGCGGTTTTCGGATGATGTGGAGATCCCATGGCTCATCTGCGTTCCAGACGGCGTCACGCCTTGCTGGCGGTTCCCGTCGGACTGGCCCTGACCGCCTCCCTGGGCTTCCTGCCCGGCGCGGCGTCGGCCGCCCCGCAGGGGGCGCAGGCGGCGAAGCCCGCCGCCACGGACGGCCCGCTGCTGTCGTACGTGGTCAACACCACCGCCGACCGGGCCACGGTCGCCAAGGTGAAGAAGGCCGTCGCCCAGGCCGGCGGCAGCGTCCTCGTCGCGTACGAGAAGATCGGCGTGATCGTCGCCCACTCGAAGAACCCGGACTTCGCCAAGACGCTGCGGGCGGTCCCCGGCGTCGCGTCGGCGGGTGCCTCCCGCACCGCGCCGATCACCCCGGCCGCCACCACCGACGTCGGCAAGCCCGAGAAGCTGAAGCTGCCCAAGGGCAGCGCGCTGAGCGCGCAGCGCTCGCTGGAGACGGGCAAGGAGCCCCTGGAGGGCCTCCAGTGGGACCTGCCCGCCATCAAGGCGGACCAGGCCGCGAAGATCAACCCGGGCAGCCGGAAGGTCACGGTCGGCGTCATCGATACCGGTGTGGACGACACCCACCCGGACCTCGCCCCGAACTTCTCCAAGAGCCAGTCCGCGAGCTGCGTCGGCGGCAAGGCCGACACCAGCCCCGGCGCCTGGCGCCCGTTCGACCCGGACGAGGACTACCACGGCACGCACGTCGCCGGCACCATAGCCTCCGCCCGCAACGGCGTCGGCGTGGCCGGTGTGGCACCGAACGTCAAGGTCTCGGGCATCAAGGTCTCGGAGGCCAAGAGCAGCCTCTTCTACGCGGAGAGCGTCGTGTGCGCGTTCGTCTTCGCCGCGGACCACGACATCGCGGTGACGAACAACAGCTACTACGTCGACCCGTGGATGTTCAACTGCGCGAACGACCCCGACCAGAAGGCGATAGCCGACGCCGTGGGCCGCGCCGCGAAGTACGCGCAGTCCAAGGGCTCGGTGAACGTCGCCTCGGCCGGCAACTCCAACTTCGACCTGGCGGCCAAGGAGATCGTCGACAACTCCAGCCCCAACGACAGCACGACGAAGTCGCGCACGATCGACCCCTCGAAGTGCCTGGACGTCCCGGCGCAGCTGCCCGGTGTCGTCACCGTCTCGGCGACCGGCGTGAAGTCGCAGAAGTCGTACTACTCGAACTACGGCCTGGGCCAGGTCGACGTGGCCGCCCCCGGCGGTGACAGCCGCCAGCTGCCCGAGCTGCCCGCCAAGGACGGCCGCATCCTCTCCACGATGCCCGGTGGCGACTACGCCTACCTCCAGGGCACCTCGATGGCCGGCCCGCACGTGGCCGGTGTGGCGGCGCTGCTGAAGAGCGCGCACCCCAAGTCGAGCCCGCAGGAGATCCAGTGGCTCCTGAAGGCGCAGGCGGACAACCCGGGCTGCTCCACCGCTCCGTACGACACGGACGGTGACGGCAAGGTCGACGCCACCTGCACCGGCAACAAGCACGTGAACAGCTTCTACGGCTACGGGATCGTCGACGCCCTGGACGCCGTCCGGGACTGACGCCCCGCGCACGACGGACAAGAAGGATCAGAGAAGGACTGAAAAAGGAGGGGCCGGACCGCACTCGCGGTCCGGCCCCTCCTCCGTTGTGCCCGGTCTCAGGTCGTCCGTACTCCGCCGTACGCCCCGTGCCCGGCGGGGCGCACGGCCGGGGCCGCGCGCAGCAGCCCGTCCGCCAGGAGGAGTTGCGCGGCGAGATAGGTGAGCATGATCCAGAACTGGGGTGCGGGCGCCTGCGGCCAGTCGGCGATGCCGCTCGCGATCAGGGTGTCCGACACCAGGAACAGCGCGCCGCCCGCACCGGCCCGCAGCCGGGCGCGGGTCGCGCCGAGCGCCATCGCGGTCAGCAGCAGGCTGTAGAGCGCGACGGGGACGCGCAGCCCCGGCTCCAGGCCGGGCCACAGGAGTGCCACGGCGGCGAGCCAGGCGGCCCCGTACGCGCCGGCGAGCCCGTAGGCGGCGCGGGAGGCGCCCCCGGTGCCGTGCCGGGCGCACAGCGTCAGGTAGCAGACGTGCCCGGCGGCGAAGGACCCCATGCCCAGGAGGAAGAGGGTGCCCCGGCCGTCCCCGCCGAGCAGCAGCAGGGTGTCGCCGCCGCAGCCGAACAGCAGCGCCACGGCGAGCAGGCGGGGCCCGCCGCGGGCGAGGACGTACGCGGCGAGCAGCGGCATCAGGGCGGGTTTGGTGGCCGCCGCCACGGGCGGGCCGGCGAGCAGCGCGGCGAGGTGGACGACGGCGACGGCGGCGAAGAGGGCGAGCAGGGCGGTGGCCGCGCGCGGGCTCCTCACGCGGCCCGCTCGCGGGCCGCGGCCCCGCGCGCCGCGGTGGCCGCGGCGGCCGGCTCCTGCGGCGGCGCCGGCTGCCAGCCCGGCCCCCGGAACACCCGCCCGGCCCGCTCCCGCCAGCTCCGCGCCGCCCGCAGGTCACGCAGGATGGCCGCGTACTCGTGGGTGGCCACGCGCAGCGGGTTGTAGGTGTCGATGTTCTTGGTGAGGCCGTAGACCGGGCGCTCCCCCTCCGGGACGAACGAGCCGAACATCCGGTCCCAGACGATGAGGATGCCGCCGAAGTTGCGGTCGAGGTACCCGCCCTGCGAGGCGTGGTGGACGCGGTGGTGGGAGGCGGTGTTCAGCACGTACTCCACGGGCCGGGGCAGCTTCCCGACGCGTTCGGTGTGCACCCAGAACTGGTAGACGAGGTTCACCCCGGAGCAGAACGCCACCGCCGCCGGGTGCACCCCGAGCAGGACCATCGGCACGTAGAACGGCCACACGGTCAGCGAGGTCCACGGCTGGCGCAGGGCCGTGGTCAGGTTGAACTTCCGGCTGGAGTGGTGCACCACGTGGCAGGCCCACAGGACCCGCACGACGTGGTGGCCGCGGTGCGACCAGTAGTAGAAGAAGTCCTGCGCGAGGAGCATCAGCGGCAGCGTCCACCACAGCACAGGCACGCGCAGGGGCGTGAGTTCGTAGAGGGCGGTGTAGACGGCGACGATCGGGATTTTCCACAGCGCGTCGAAAAGGAGGCTTCCCAGCCCCATGCCGACGCTGGTGGCCGCGTCCTTGGCCTCGTACCCGGCGGCCCCGCTGCGCTCGGCCGGGCGCAGCCGGTAGCTGGCCAACTCCAGTGCGGTGAGCAGGAGGAAGGCGGGAACGGACCACAGCACGACATCGGGAAGGTGCGGCATGGCGGCACCATAAACGGGCCGGAGGGTGTGCCGCTAGAGGTTGTTACCGTCGGGTACCGGTCAGTGTTACCCGGAGTTCTGCTCTGTCGGTCGGCCGCGCGCCTGGGCGGGCGCCGGGCGGTCTCCTGCGGCTGCTCGTCCTCGGGGCGGTGGCGGTGCGCGCCGGGGCGGTGGCGGTGCCGGCAGGACCTGTCCGCCCCGAGGCCCCCCCGGGCCCGCCGCCCACCGCGGCCCGCGGATCGCCGGGGAGTCCCGGGTCTGTGTGCCGATGGTGCTCGACCTGGCCGACGGGCGCGCGCTGTGGACCGATGTCCACCTTCCGGGTGACCGGGGTTTCCACAGCGCGGGCCGCCACCACGACGGGCCGGCCCGGATGGGCCGTGACCCATGGGACCACTTCACCGGCGGCGCCCGCGTCTTCCTGGGGGGCCCGGCCTCGCCGGCACGCGGCGGCGCTCGCCGGCGAGGCGGCCGTCGTCCGGCGGGCCCCGCGCCGTGGGCGGAGGACGAACTGTGGGTCTACCGGCGCCGGCAGGGTGAGGAGGTTCCCGCCTTCGCGGCCGGGCTGCGGGCCCTGGGGACACAGGAGGAGCGGCCGTCGGCCGGCGACGCCCGCACCCCGGCGGCCGGGGTCGCGGGCGGGCGGCACACGTTCTTCGCCGTCGTCGACGGTGACGTCCGCCCGGAGAAGGCCACGGGGGCGGCCTACCGGCTCTTCCCCGGGCCTCTCGACGGGTGCGCGGCCGTGGCGCGGGTCACTGCCGGGGAGCTCCTCGCGGATCCGGGCTGACCTCCTGCGGGCGGCCGCGCGTCCGGTGCCGCCCGGTCTGACCCGTCGTTACGGACATGGCCCGCACCCGCGCTGTCAGTGCGGGCCCGTATTCTCTGTGACCATGCTCCAAGACCACGCCGCCGCCGAATCGCCGACCCCGTGGCCCGACGCGTATCCCCAGGGGTACGCGGTCGTCGACGTGGAGACCACCGGGCTCGCCCGTGACGACCGGATAGTGTCGGCCGCCGTCTACCAGCTGGACGCCCGGGGCGCGGTGGAGGACCAGTGGTACACGCTGGTCAACCCCCAGCGCGACCCCGGCCCGGTGTGGATCCACGGCCTCACCACCGAAGTCCTCTCCGGCGCACCGCTCTTCCCCGAGATCGCGGGCGAGCTGGCCGAGCGGCTGGACGGCCGGGTCCTCGTCGCGCACAACGCCGCCTTCGACTGGTCGATGATCTCCCGCGAGTACGCCCGCGCCCGGTCCACCGCCCCGGTGCGCCAGCGGCTGTGCACGATCGCGCTCTCCAAGGAGCTGCGGCTGCCGCTGCCCAACCACAAGCTGGAGTCGCTGGCCGCGCACTACGGCGTCGTCCAGCAGCGCGCCCACCACGCCCTGGACGACGCCCGGGTGCTCGCCGAGGCGTTCCGGCCCAGCCTGCACCTGGCGGCCGAGGCGGGGCTGCGGCTGCCGCTGCTGGCGTGCCAGCCGCTGACGGAGTGGTCCGAGCGGCCCGCGGCCACGCGGGCGGCCTCCGTCGGCCATCAGCCGTCGTACCGGCCGGGCACCTGGCGGCCCAGCCGCAAGCGCCCCGCCTGCCCGTACCCCAACCCCGGACGTTACAAAGCGGGCGAACAGCTCATTCAGGGCATGCGGGTGGCGTTCTCCGGTGACACCTCCGTCGACCGCGAGCTGCTGGAGGACCGGGCCGTGGAGGCCGGGCTGCACATCGCCACCAGTGTGTCCCGGCTCACCAGCGTCCTGGTCACCAACGACCCCGACTCCCCCACCTCCAAGACGTCCAAGGCCCGCTCCTTCGGCACTCCGGTGATCGACGAGGCCGCGTTCATGCAGCTGCTCGGCCATGTGGTCCCGGCGGCCCGCACCGCGGAGGGCCCCGCCGGCGCGTGACACGCCCGGCCCGGCGACACCCGATGGCAGGGGGGCGAACCACGCCAGGTACCGTCAAATGCGTGTACCGCTTCCTGTTGTCCCGGCAGTGGGTGATCCTCACCCTCGTGGGGCTCGCCCTCATTCCGGCGATGATCAAGCTGGGCTTCTGGCAGTTCCACCGCCACGAGCACCGGGTCGCGCGCAACGATCTGGTGGCCCACAGCCTCGCCGCCGACCCCGTGCCCGTCACCGAGCTCGCGGCACCCGGCCGGACCGTGGCGCGGGACGACGTCTGGCGCCGGGTCACCGCGACGGGCACGTTCGACACCAAGGACGAGGTCATCGTCCGGATGCGGACGAACGCCGACGGCAAGTCGGGCCGCATGGTCCTCACCCCCCTGCTGCTGGACGACGGCCGGGCGGTCATCGTCAACCGCGGGTGGATCCCGGCCGACGGCGAGCTGACGAAGTTCCCGCGGATCCCCGCGCCGAAGTCCGGCAAGGTCACCGTCACCGGCCGGCTCCGGGCCGACGAGACCGACTCCAGCGGCATCAAGAACACCACCGGCCTGCCGCCCCGTCAGGTCATGCGCATCGACAGCGGGCAGCAGGCGAAGGCGCTGGGCCGCCCCGTCCTCGGCGGCTACGTCGAACTCACCGACCCCGACCCCGGGCCCGGCGGCCCCGAGCTCGTCCCCTCCCCGGACCACAGCAGCATCGGCCCGCACATGGCCTACGCCGTCCAGTGGTGGCTCTTCGCCGCGTTCGTGCCCGTCGGCTGGGTGATCCTGGCCCGTCGCGAGCGCCGCGACCGGGCCGCCGACGCCGCCAAGGCCGCGCGGGCCGGGGCGCAGGATCCGCCGCCGGCGACCGACGGCGCACCCGGACCCGTCGCCCGGACCGCCGCCGCTCCGGAGTAGCCACCCCAAGATCAGGGAAGACGCTCGGCGTGGCAGCACTCATCGAGGACTACGCGCTCATCGGCGATCTGCAGACCGCCGCCCTGGTCGGCCGGGACGGCTCCATCGACTGGCTCTGCCTGCCCCGCTTCGACTCACCGGCCTGCTTCGCCGCACTCCTGGGCGACCGGGACAACGGCCACTGGCGGCTGGCCCCCGCGGGCGCCGGGGAGTGCACCCGGCGCGCCTACGCCGAGGACTCCCTCGTCCTGGAGACCTTCTGGGAGACGGACACCGGCAGCGTCAAGGTCACCGACTTCATGCCGCAGCGCGACACCGCGCCCGACGTGGTCCGGATCGTCGAAGGGCTCTCCGGCTCCGTCGACATGCTGGGGGTGCTCCGGCTGCGCTTCGACTACGGCAGCGCCATCCCCTGGATGCGCCGCACCGACGGGCACCGCGTCGCCGTCGCCGGCCCCGACTCGGCGTGGCTGCGCAGCGAACCGCCCGTGCATACCTACGGGCAGGACTTCAGCACCCGCTCGGAGTTCACGGTCTCCCAGGGGGACTCGGTCGCCTTCGTCCTCACCTGGCACCCCTCGCACCACCCCCGGCCCCCGCTCATCGACCCGCACGAGTCGCTGCGCCACAGCCTGGAGGACTGGCGGACCTGGGCGGCCCGCTGCGCCTACCGGGGCCCGCACCGGGAGGCCGTCGTCCGCTCGCTGATCACCCTGAAGGCGCTCACCTACGCGCCCACCGGCGGCATCGTCGCCGCCCCCACCACCTCCCTGCCCGAGGAGATCGGCGGCGTCCGCAACTGGGACTACCGCTACTGCTGGCTGCGCGACTCCACCCTCACCCTCGGCGCCCTGCTCTCCGCCGGCTACGACGAGGAGGCGTGCGCCTGGCGCGACTGGCTGCTGCGCGCGGCCGCCGGCAACCCCGCCGACCTGCAGATCATGTACGGGCTCGCGGGCGAGCGGCGGCTGCCCGAGGCGGAGCTGCCCTGGCTGGCGGGGTACGAGCGGTCCGCGCCCGTCCGGATCGGCAACAGCGCCGTCCACCAGCTCCAGCTGGACGTCTACGGCGAGGTGATGGACTCCCTCTACGTCGCCCGCCGCGCGGGCATGGGCGCCGAGCCCCACTCGTGGAACATGCAGCGGGCCTTCATGGAGTTCATCCGGGACCACTGGCGCGAGCCGGACGAGGGCCTGTGGGAGGTCCGCGGGCCCCGCCGCCACTTCGTCCACTCCAAGGTGATGGCCTGGGTCGCCGCCGACCGGGCCGTGCGCACCCTGGAGGCCGACCCCGCGCTCGGCGGCGACCTCGACGGCTGGCGGGCCATACGGGAGGCGGTCCACCGCGAGGTCTGCGAGAAGGGTTACGACGCCGAGCGCGGCACCTTCACCCAGTCCTACGGCTCCTCCGAGCTGGACGCGGCGACGCTCCTCATCCCGCAGGTCGGTTTCCTGCCGCCGGACGACCCGCGGGTCGTGGGCACCGTCGACGCGATCCGCCGGGACCTGACCCTGCACGGGCTCGTGCGCCGCTACAGCGTCGAGGGCAGGCCCGTGGACGGGCTGCCCGGCGGCGAGGGCGTCTTCCTGGTGTGCTCGTTCTGGCTGGCCGACGCCCTGTACCTGACGGGCCGCGCCAAGGAGGCCCGGGCCCTGTTCGAGCGGCTGCTGACCCTGCGCAACGACGTGGGGCTGCTCGCCGAGGAGTACGACCCCGTCGCCCGCAGGCAACTGGGCAACTTCCCGCAGGCGTTCAGCCACATCGGCCTGGTGGGCACCGCGCTCGCCCTCACCGGGACGGACCCGGCAGACTGACCCCATGGATCTTGGACTGAAGGACCGGGTGTACGTCCTCACCGGCGCGAGCCGCGGACTGGGCTACGCCACCGCCCGTGAACTCGTGGCCGACGGGGCGAAGGTGGTCGTCTCCGGCCGGGACGGGGCCGGCGCGGCGGCGGCCGCCGGGGCGCTGGGCCCCGACGCCGTCGGCGTGGCCGCGGACAACGCCGACCCGGAGACGGCCGGGCGGCTCATCGCCACCGCGCGGGAGCGCTTCGGCCGCTTCGACGGCATCCTCGTCAGCGTCGGGGGCCCGCCGCCGGGCTCGGCCGCGGACACCACCGACGCCCAGTGGAAGGCCGCGTTCGACTCCGTCTTCCTGGGCGCGGTGCGCATGGCGCACACGGCCGCCGCGGAACTGACCGAGGGCGGGGTGATCGGCCTGGTCCTGTCGGGGTCGGTCCGCGAACCGATCCCCGGCCTCACCGTCTCCAACGGACTGCGCCCGGGCCTTGCGGGGTTCGCGAAGTCGCTGTCCCTGGAGGTGGGCCCGCGCGGCATCCGCGTGGTGGGCCTGCTCCCCGCCCGGATCGACACCGACCGCGTCCGCGAACTGGACGCGGCGTCGGGCGACCCGGAGGCCGCCAAGGCCCGCCACTCGGCGGCGATCCCCCTGCGCCGCTACGGCACCCCCGAGGAGTTCGGCAGGTCGGCGGCGTTCCTGCTGTCACCCGCGGCCTCCTACCTGACGGGCCTGATGCTCCCGGTGGACGGCGGGGCGCTCCACGCGATCTGAGGGGAGCGGGAGGGAGGCGGCACGGTCCCGGCCGGGCGCATGGGCGCTCCGCGCCGCGCGCGGGCCGCGCCGTGCGATGCGGCGCGAGCCCCGGGCCCCCGCCCGATGCCGCGCCGGGCCGGGCCGGGCCGGGCCGCGAAGGGAAGCCACAGCCCGCCCGGCGCCGGGCGCTTCCCACCCACCCGAGCCGCTCCGTGCCGGAGCGTTCGCCTCACCGGCGAGCGACCGGCGGGAGCCGCAACCAGACTCGGCCCGGGATCAGGCGCGTCCGCAGGACGCCGTGCCGAGCCCCTCTCAGCCCACCCGCTGGGGCCGGTGGCGGAGGACGCCCAGGCGGACCTTCGCCGGGAGATGTTCGATTCCCGCCGACTCGCGGGCGTGCGTCAGCGCCTCGGCGTCCAGGTGGCGGAGGGCCTCCGCCGGGGACGCGTGCGGGGAGAGCGTCAGGCCGACGCGTGCCTCCGGTGCCGTGCGCCGGCCCCGCAGGGCCACCCGGGCCCGGTCCACCCCGTCCAGGGACTCCGCCTCCGCGGACAGCGCGTCCTCCAGCGCCCTGCCACGCACCGACACCCCTTCGCCGTCGCCGCTGTCGACGAGGACCTCGCGCAGCCGGCGCCGCCGCAGCTGGGCGAGCAGCCACCACAGGGCGAGCAGCACCACGACGGCGAGCGCCGCGATCACCCCGGGCCACCACCAGCCCTCGCCGCGCCACTTGCGGCGGTCGCCGCGGCTGAGCAGCACGTCGTGGGGCCCGTCGAAGGGCCAGGCGGAGGGGAGCGTGAAGCTCCAGCGCCGCTGGAGATCCAGGGCGCCGACGAGGACGGCGGCGCCGAGCGCCACCAGCACCACCCCGGCCAGGCCCACCAGGACCCGGTTGACGGTCCTCAGCACGGCGCGCTCACCTCTTCACCGGTCGGCGGACGGACAGGGTCAGGCGGGGCTGCCGGGCGAGCCCCAACTGCCGCAGCCCGTCGGCGAGTACGGTGTCGAGGTCGGCCCGGACCTCGGCCAGGTCGCGGAAGTGGGACCGGGCCCGCGCCCTGACCCGGCGGCGTCCGACGTCGACGCGCACGGACTGCACACCGGCGACCTCCATGGCCCGGTCCCGCAGGATCAGGGCCGCGGCCCTGCGCTCCAGCCCGGCCCGCACGTCGGGGGTGTCGCGCCGCATCGGCAGCAGGCCGCGCAGCCCGGGGGTGAGGGCGAGGAGGATCAGCCACAGGCCCGCCAGGACGGCGGCCGCCGCGCCCCCGGCGACCCAGCCGCTGTCGAGGGGGCGGGTGGCCAGCTCGTGGGCCAGCCGTCGGCGCCAGCTCATCGCCGGGCGGTGGGCGCGGACGGCGGCCACGTCGTAGAGGAGGATCCCGGCCGCGCCCAGCACGACGGCCGAGACGAGCACGGCGGGCAGCCGCCGCACCGACCAGAACCGGCCGGCCCGGCGGCTGCCGGCCGGGGCCCGCTCGTCCGCGGCCCCTTCGTCCGTGGTCCGCGGGATCTCGGGTGCCGTCCCGGGCGCGCTCACCGCACCCGCTCCCGCCCCGCGGAGAGCGTGTGCGGCGAGTGCAGCCGCTCCACCGTGACGGCCACCTCCGGCACCTCCATGCCCACCAGGGCCCGGACCCGCTCGGTGACCCGGCCGCGTACCGCGCGGCACCGGCCGCCGATGTCCGTGGGGTAGCCGAGCTCCACCGAGACCCGTACCCGGGCCGAGTCCTCGCGCACGGCCACCGTCGCGTGCGGGGGCGCGTGCTCCTCCTCCGCCGTGTCGCTCAGTGCCTCCCGCGCCGCCTGCGAAGCGATCTTCGCGACGACGCGGTCGGCGATCCGGGTCGCCCCGCGGTCAGCCGGTTCCACCACGTGCCCTCACCACACCCCTCGCACGCCTCACATACCCCACGTGTCCCACACGTCCGTCATCGACGCCGCCCGTCGCGTTCGCGCGACCGGAAGAAATCACCCGGGTCCAGATCCCCGTCCAGGAAGCGGCCCACCGTGAAACCGATGGCTCCCAGAGCGGCCACCAGCAGAAACGCGCCGAACCCGCCGAAGTATCCGGCGAATGCGAGCGCCATGCCGGCGATCATGCCGGCCACGGCCATGCTCATCGTGCGCTCCTCACTGGAGCCTCGGCTCCGGCTCCTCGTCGTCTTCCTCGTCCGGCAGCTTCACGTCGGTCACGGCGATATTGACCTCGACGACCTCCAGGCCCGTCATCCGTTCCACCGCCGAGATGACGTTTTCCCGCACCGAGCGGGCGACATCCGCGATGGCGACGCCGTAATCGACGACGATCTCCAGATCGAGCGCCGTCTGGACCTCGCCGACCTCCGCCTTGACCCCGCGCGTGACGGATTTGCCCCCACCGGGCACCCGGTCCCGCACGGCGCCGAAGGTGCGGGCGAGGCCGCTGCCCATCGCGTGCACGCCGACCACGTCCCGGGCCGCCAGTCCGGCGATCTTCTCCACGACGCCGTCGGCGACGGTCGTGCGTCCCCGGTCGGCGGGTGCGGCCGCTGTCTCCTTCTTGGCGGTATCGGTCATCGTCGTTCGCCTCTTTCCCGGAAGTGCAGGAAAACGTCAAAACGGTCACGGCTTCCTTTGACACCTTAGGTCCGTATCCCCCACCCCGCTCGGGAGATGCCGGGCGAACCACGGGCCCCGGCCGCTGTTCGAGTGAGTCGCCCGGCCGGCCGCCCCGGGGTAGGGCAGGCTGGACGGGACGGGCGCGTCCCAGGACCGCCCGGAGGACGGGAGGAGTGGGACGTGGTCGCGGACCGGTGGGCACAGGCGGTACGGCGGCAGCTGGGGCTCGGCAGGCTGCTGCCGCTGGGCGGCGCGCCGGACGGCGCCTGGATCACGGAGTCGGCGGCGGCCGGCGCCCTGCGCCGGGCGGCCCGCGAGGCGGGCGCGGGGGCCAGGTTGGAGTCGGTCCGCCTCTCCGTGGCCGACCCGGCCGCGGCGGCGCGCCCGGCGGTCCCGGCCCCGCCGAGCGCCCTGCCGCCCGGGCCCCTGCGCGTCGACGTGGACCTCCGCGCCCCGGGCGGCGTGCCCCTGCCCGTCACGGCCGACCGGCTCCGGACCGCCCTGCTGGCGGCGGGGGAAGCCCTGGGACTGGTGGTGGAGAGCGTCGACCTCCGGGTGACGGCCCTGCTGGACCCGCCGCACGAGGAGCCGGACGAAGAGGACGAGGAGCCGGACGAGGGGCCGGACGGCGCGGCGGCCGCGGAGCCGGCGGGGACGCCGGAGACGCCGGATCCCGTTGCCGCCGCCGTGCTCGCCGTCCCCGGGGTCGCGGCGCTCGCGCCGCTGCTGGGCCGCCCGGCGTCCGCCGTCCGCTACGAGGACGCCCCGGACTCCGGGTCCGCGGGCTGCCACGTCCGGGTCGACATCGCCGTGGCCCCTCCGTGGCGCGCCCTCGACGTGGCCCTGGCGGTCCGCGCGGCGGCCACGCGGGCGGCCGGGAAAAAGGGGCTGACGGTGGCGGTCGTGGTCACGCACTACGGCGCGTACGCCCCTGAATAACTGTGCGATATACAGCGGCTAAGCTGCCGAGGATCTTGACGAGACTCGGACAAGCGGGGCCGCGGTGAGTACGCGCGCCCCGTGAGGGGGCACGCCTCATGGCGCACAGGAACCAGCAGCGGAACCGGCGGAACCAGGCGCCGTCGGCCGAGGGAAACGGCTGTCTGGTGTTCGTGGGCACCGCGCGGGCACGGGCCGCGGCCATCTTCGCGACCCCGGGCGACGAGCGGGTCATGGACCCCCGTATCGACCGCGTCCAGAAGTGGCGGGCCGTCGTCGGCGCCGCGAGCACGTTCCTGCTGGTGTGGACCTACGGCGTCGAGGGCGGCTGGAGCGAGGTCCTGGAGGACGGGGTCACCAAGCTCTTCCTGGCGCCGGTGCTCCTGATACTCGTCGGCCCGCTCGTCATCGCCGGCTTCATCTGGTACGCGCCGCCGGAGCACCGCCCCGCGCTGCGCTCCCGGCTGCGCTCCCCGCTCAAGGCCGTGGGCTGGTACGTGGGCATACCCGTCGGCGGCGCCGCCCTGCTGTTCGGGGCGGCCCAGCTGGCGGCGGCGCTGAACAGCGTCCAGTACGTCCTGAGCGTGCTGCTCTACCTGGGCATCGCCGTGGTGGGCATCCCCTTCGCCCTCTGGGTGCTGGCCTTCTTGTTCTTCGCGTCGGGATCCGCCGCCCGGTACGCCTTCAACACCGCCGACGTGCACGCCGCGCTCCCGGCGCTGCTCACCGTCGTGCTGGTCTGGGTACTCAACCTCGTCTCGCTCGGCGACGGGCTGCCGAACGGCCCCGCCACCGTGAAGATCGCCGCGTTCCTGGGCGGCCCGCTGTCCGTGACGGCCGTGTCCTGGTGGGAGCTGCACGTGCTGCGCACCCGCCACGGCGTGCGCGTACGCGGCTGAGCCGGGCGAACGCCGAGCCGGGGGACGCCGCGCGCACGGCGCCCGCCCGGCCCGGGCGGTTACTCGCCGAGGCCCGCGAGGTCCCGCAGGCGGCGGGCCTGGGCCGCGCGCTCGGCGGTGCGCTGGGCCTCGTAGGTACGGCCCGCGGCGTCCCGCAGCAGGGCCTTGGTCTCGATGACCGCGTCACGCGGGGCGGCCAGCAGGGCCGCCGTCAGGTCCCGCACGGCGCCGTCGAGCTCCGCGGCGGGGACGACCAGATTGGCGAGGCCCGTGCGCTCGGCCTCCTCCGCGTGGACGAAGCGGCCCGTCGCGCAGATCTCCAGCGCGCGGGCGTAGCCGACCAGCGACAGCAGCGGGTGCGTGCCGGTGAGGTCGGGGACCAGGCCCAGGCTGGTCTCGCGCATCGCGAACTGCACATCGTCCGCGCAGACGCGCAGGTCACAGGCGAGGGCGAGCTGGAAGCCCGCGCCGATGGCATGGCCCTGCACCGCGGCGATGGAGATGATGTCGTTCCGCCGCCACCAGGTGAAAGCCTCCTGGTACGTGGCGATCTCGGCGTCGAGGGCCTCGTCCTCGCCCCGTGCCAGATCCAGGAAGGACGGCTCGCCCTCGAAGCCCTCGGGGGTGAACGCCTGCCGGTCGAGACCCGCGGAGAAGGACTTGCCTTCGGCGCGGAGCAGCACGACCCGCGCGCTGCCCGGCAGCTGCCGTCCGGCCTCGGCCAGCGCCCGCCACAGCGCGGGCGACTGAGCGTTGCGCTTGGCGGGGTTGGCGAGGGTGACGGTGGCCACCGCGTCATCCACGGTGAGCTGTATGCCGTCCTGGTCGAGCAGGATTTCGGGGGCGGTCATCAGGGCTCCGATCGGCTTCGGTAGCGGCTGCAGTCGACTTAAGTTAACTGCACAGTAACCACCCGGTCGACTGCTCGACCGACCGGGTGGCACTGTCCGCTCCGACGGTGCCCTGGGGATTGCGTGGCGTCAGGCCGAGGCGGCCTTCTTGCCGCGCGTCGCTCCGCCGCGACCCCGGAGGATCACGCCGGATTCACTGAGCATCCGGTGAACGAAGCCGTAGGAGCGGCCGGTCTCTTCGGCCAGCGCCCTGATGCTCGCACCGGAGTCGTACTTCTTCTTCAGGTCTGCCGCGAGCTTTTCGCGCGCGGCGCCGGTTACCCGGCTGCCCTTCTTCAGAGTCTCGGCCACCCGTGCCTCCTCATGGGAGATGCGCCTCTTGTCTCTCATGATCACCCCTACACGGCCTCCTGGCCACCCATTCGACAAGGTCGATGGGATGACGTTTCCGCGATTTCCGGCCGTGACAGCGCCTGGAGCAGGCAATTCCGAACTGTCGAGCTCGTACGGCCGTCCGGGTGGCGGGGTGAAGAAGCAGGTCAGACGGGGCACCCGGGCCCGGACATACGAACGCCCCGGCGCATGGCACGGGGCGTACGCCGGGGCGGTCCACGGCATCGCGGTACGAGCCGTACTCACTCAGATGATGGATCACGCATCGGCTGAATGATCGGGAGAGCACTGATCAAGCGAGGGCGACCAGGTCCGCGTAGTCCGGGCCCCACAGGTCTTCCACGCCGTCGGGGAGCAGGATGATGCGCTCCGGCTCCAGCGCGTCGACGGCGCCCTCGTCGTGCGTCACCAGCACCACGGCGCCCTTGTAGGTGCGCAGCGCGCCCAGGATCTCCTCGCGGCTGGCGGGGTCGAGGTTGTTGGTGGGCTCGTCCAGGAGGAGGACGTTGGCCGAGGAGACCACGAGGGTGGCCAGGGCCAGCCGGGTCTTCTCGCCGCCGGAGAGCACCCCGGCCGGCTTGTCGACGTCGTCGCCGGAGAAGAGGAAGGAGCCCAGCGTCTTGCGGACCTCGACGAGGTCGAGATCCGGCGCGGAGGAACGCATGTTCTCCAGGACGGTGCGGTCCGGGTCGAGCGTCTCGTGCTCCTGGGCGTAGTAGCCGAGCTTGAGGCCGTGGCCGGGGGTGACCTCGCCGGTGTCGGGCTTCTCCGCACCGGCCAGCAGGCGCAGCAGGGTCGTCTTGCCGGCGCCGTTGAGGCCGAGGATGACGACGCGGGAGCCCTTGTCGATGGCCAGGTCGACGTCGGTGAAGATCTCCAGCGAGCCGTAGGACTTCGACAGGCCCTCGGCGGTGAGCGGGGTCTTGCCGCAGGGCGCGGGGTCGGGGAAGCGCAGCTTGGCGACCTTGTCGGAGGCCCGGACGGCGTCCAGGCCGGCGAGCAGGCGCTCGGCGCGCTTGGCCATGTTCTGCGCGGCGACGGTCTTGGTGGCCTTGGCGCGCATCTTGTCGGCCTGCGAGTTCAGGGCCGCGGCCTTCTTCTCGGCGTTCTGGCGCTCGCGCTTGCGGCGCTTCTCGTCGGCCTCGCGCTGCTGCTGGTAGAGCTTCCAGCCCATGTTGTAGACGTCGATCTGGGACCGGTTGGCGTCCAGGTAGAAGACCTTGTTGACGACGGTCTCGACCAGGTCGACGTCGTGGGAGATCACGATGAAGCCGCCGCGGTAGGTCTTGAGGTAGTCGCGCAGCCAGGCGATCGAGTCGGCGTCGAGGTGGTTGGTGGGCTCGTCGAGGAGCAGGATGTCGGCGTCGGAGAAGAGGATCCGGGCCAGCTCGACGCGGCGGCGCTGGCCGCCGGAGAGGGTGTGCAGCGGCTGGGCGAGGATCCGGTCGGGCAGGCCCAGGCTGGCGGCGATGGTCGCGGCCTCCGCCTCGGCGGCGTAACCGCCCTTGGTCAGGAACTCCGTCTCCAGGCGCTCGTACTTCTTCATGGCCTTCTCGCGCGTGGCGCCCTTGCCGTTGGCCATGCGGTCCTCGTTCTCCCGCATCTTGCGCAGGACCTCGTCGAGGCCGCGCGCGGAGAGGATGCGGTCCCGGGCGAGGACGTCGAGGTCACCGGTGCGCGGGTCCTGCGGCAGATAGCCGACCTCACCGGAACGGGTGATGGTGCCGCCGGCAGGCATGCCCTGGCCGGCGAGGCACTTGGTGAGGGTGGTCTTGCCGGCGCCGTTGCGGCCGACGAGCCCGATGCGGTCGCCCTTGGCGATACGGAAGGACGCGGACTCGATGAGGATGCGGGCGCCGGCGCGCAGCTCGATGCCGGAGGCGGTGATCACGGGTATTACTCCTGGCGGGCCTGAAGAAGGTGGACGGCGGTGGGGGCGGGGGAACTGCCGCGCGCGGGCGCGCCCTGCGAGGGGCGGGGGCGTGGCGGGCCGACGCCGTCTAATGCACGAGGAGGAATGCCATACGGACCAGTCTAACGGTGGAGCGCAAGCCGCTTTCCGGGGGCGGCGGCAGGGGGGCTCCTCGATACTCGGGGTGGGAAGGCGGTGGGCGGATGCAGTTCGACGACGACGCGGACCTGGACACCTCCCAGGTCCAGGACCGGCGCGGCGGCCGCATCCCGGGCGGCGGCGCGACCGTCGGCGGCGGCATCGTGGGGCTGGTGGCCCTGGTGCTGGGCCTGTTCTTCGGCGTCGGCCCGCAGGAGCTGGGGCTGACCTCCGAACCCGCTCCCGCGGCCACCTCCAGCACGGACAGCCAGGTCTCCCGGCAGTGCCGCACCGGCCGGGACGCCGAGACCAAGGACGACTGCCGGACCGTCGCCGTGGTCAACAGCGCCCAGTCCTTCTGGGAGCGGGAATTCGCGCGCCGCTCCCGGACGTACACCCCCGCGTCGACCGTGCTCTTCACCGGGCGGGTCGGCACCGCCTGCGGCACGGCGACCTCGGCTGTCGGGCCCTTCTACTGCCCCGCCGACCGGAAGGTCTACCTTGACCTGGGGTTCTTCGGGGAGCTGCGGTCGAAGTTCGGGGCGAGCGGCGGCCCGTTCGCCCAGGCGTACGTGATCGCCCACGAGTACGGGCACCACGTCCAGAACCTCATGGGCACCCTCGGCCGCTCGCAGGACCGGCGCACCGGCGCCGGGAGCAACGCGGTCCGCACCGAGCTGCAGGCCGACTGCTACGCCGGGGTGTGGGCCAGGCACGCCACCACGACGCCCGAGAAGTCCACCGGGCGGCCGCTGCTCAAGACGCTGACGCAGGCGGACATCGACGACGGCCTGTCCGCGGCCGCCGCGGTGGGCGACGACCGGATCCAGGAGAAGTTCCAGGGCCGCGTCACACCGGAGAGCTGGACGCACGGCTCGGCCACGCAGCGTCAGCAGTGGTTCTCCACCGGCTACACCACGGGGGACACGGCGCGCTGCGACACCTTCCGCTGACCGCCCGACCCGCACCGGCACGCCCCGCCCACCGAAGGAGCGATCACCATGACAGGCCACCGGCCCGGCGCACCGACCGTCTACCCGACGCTGCTGTACCGCGACGCGAAGGCGGCGATCAAGCAGCTCACCGAGGCCTTCGGCTTCACCCGTGCCGCCCTCTACGAGAGCGAGGAGGGCCAGGTGCTGCACGCCGAGCTCGCGCACGGCAACGGCATGGTGATGATCGGCTCGAAGGGCGGCAGGGGGGTGTTCGCCGAGGCGATGGCGGCGGGCGGACCGACCGGGGTGTACGTCCTCGTCGAGGACGTGGACGCGCACTACCGGCAGGCCCGGGAGCACGGCGCGGACATCCTCGCGCCGCCGACCGACCAGGACTACGGGGCGCGGGACTACATGGCCCGGGACATCGAGGGCAACATCTGGAGCTTCGGCACGTACTCCCCTTCGGGGTGACCTGTCGATTTCGGGGTGATCTGTTCGTTTGCCGCCGGGGCCTGCCGGCAGCTCTTCAGCTGCGGGCCGTCGTGGCCGCCTGCGGCGGCGGGCGCCCTGCGGGCGCGTCCTCAATCGCCGGACGGGCTGGTTTCGGCTGAGCTCAGCCACATCAGCCCGTCTGGGGGCACCTCCCAGCGGTAGCTGGGGGAGATTGAGGACACCGCCGCGCAGCGATGGTGCGCGCTACGCCCCGCCCATGTGGACCTGGAACGCCGCCCTGCGCACCGCCTTGGCCAGGGCCGGGTCCGGGTGGGCGGCGGCCAGGGCGACGAGGACCTGCACCGTGCGGGGATGGCCCACCGCCCGGACCTCCTCCAGCAGGCCCGGCACGGTGCCCTGCACGGCCGAGTCGAGGTGGCGGACGAGCAGCCGGCTCTCGCCGTGGTCGGCGACGGCCGCCGCGGTGTCCACCCACAGCCAGGTGGCCTCCTCGCGGGTGAGGACCTCCGCCGCCTGCTCCGCGTCGCGCCCTTCGTGCTCGGCGAGCCAGAGCAGGGCGTAGGGGCGCAGGCAGGGTTCGTCGGCGGCGGCCCGGACGGCGGGCTCGGCCGGGGCGCCGACGGCGCGCAGCGCCTCGAAGGCCAGGCCGCGCACGAGCGCGTCGTCGCCGCGGGCGGCGTCGAGGAGCTCGCCGAGGGCGCTGCGCACGGGCCGGGCGGCGAGCCAGGCCCGGTACTCGGCGCGGGCCGGGCCCGGGGTGAGGTCGGCGCAGCCGCGCAGCATGGCCTCGGCGGACAGCTCGATGTTCCCGGCCGGGCTCTGGGCGGCGACGCAGATCTGTTCGAGCTTGACCCACACCGCCCAGTTGCCCAGCGGGGTCAGCAGGGCCTCGCGGGTGTCGCCGGGCGCGGCCGGGTCGCCGTCGCGCATGACGAGCGCGCCGACGGAGGCGAGCCCGGACAGCGCCCAGTCCAGGAGCCCGGCGAGCGGGTCGGGCCCGTCCGGGGCCGGGGCGGGGGCGGGGGCCGGGGGCTGGGCGTCGTAGGGGACCTCGCAGCGTTCGGCGCGGATCTCGGCGACGCGCTGCTGGAGGAGGTCGAGGAGCATGGCGACGGAAACGGGGCCGGCCGACAGGTGCATGACGGACAGCAGCTGGGGGGCGGCCTCCACGACCTCGGCTGCGATCGTCGCGTCGGTGCCGTCGGGGGCGGGGTGGGCGAGGGACCAGGCGTCGAAGAGGGCGACCCAGCCGCGGAGCACGGCGCCGTCGTCGCGGTCCCACGCCTGCAGGCGCCAGCCGGGGCGCGCGGTGTCGCCGTGGAACTCGATGAGGCCGGCGAGGCGCGAGCGGTCCCAGTCGGACCGCACCTGCCGGACCGTCAGCCCCAGGGCGGCGGCGGCCCGCTCGGCGCCCTCCGCGGAGAGCCCGCCGGTCGCGCCGGGGCGCAGGGCGGTGCCGCGGCCCCGCTCGGCGGCGGCCCAGCGGGCCACGAGGACCGCCCCGGTGAGGCCGCATCTGGCCTGCCGGGCGAGTTCCGCCGGTGCCGGGGTGCCCGCCGGCGGGCGGGGCGCCGGGCGGGAGCCTCGGTTCGCCACGGCCCGGCGGGCAGCGGCGATCGGCTGTTGAGGGACCAGTCTGAGCCGGGAGTCGCGCGGAGTACGGGACGTCACAGGAGCAGTCTTGCCGTTGACGCTCCGAAAACCCAATCGGAATCATTGGTCGCACCATCCGGTTGCCGCCGGAAGGGCCGCTGAAGAGGGCCGCACAGGCCCGGAACGGGGTCACATCAGGGGCGTCAGGAACCGCCGCAGGGCCTCTTCGTAAGCGGCCGGATTGACGTTCCACATGGCGCCGTGCGAGGCGTGCCGCACGGCGCGAAGGTGGATCAGTTCCGGTCTGCGGGCGACGAGTTCACGGGAGTGCGCCCAGGGCGCGAGGGTGTCGTCCGGGCCGTGCACGAGCAGGACGGGGACCGTCAGCCGGGAGAGGTCGGCGGCGGCCACTAGTCCGGCGGGGTCCAGACCGGTGCGGGCCTGGGCGGCGCGGACCGCAAGCGGAATCAGCGGGGCCGGAACGCCGCGGTGGGCCGCGCAGGCGCGGACGAGGGCCGGCCAGTGCAGGACCGGGGAGTCCAGCACCACGCCCGCGACCCGTGGCGCCAGGGCCGGGTCCACGGCGGCCAGCAGGGCCATGGTGGCGCCCGTGGACCAGCCGTGCAGGACGATGCGGCGGGCCCCGTAGCGCATCGCGTAGCGGACGGCGGCGTCCACGTCGCGCCACTCGGCGGCGCCGAAGCGGCTGATGCCGTCGGGGGCTCGGGGGGCGCCCACGTCGCCGCGGTAGGCGAGGTCCAGGACGGGCAGCCGCATCCGGTGCAGGAACGGCATGACGACCATGGGGTGCTCGCGGGTGGTGCCCAGGCCGTGGACGGTGATCACCCAGGTGTCCCGGTCGCCGGGCACGAACCAGGCGGGCAGGGGGCCGAGCTCGCCGGGTATCTCGACGTCGGCGTGGTCGAGGCCGAGCGCGTCACGGGGGTTGCCGGCGTGGACCTGCGGGGTGAGCCGGACGTGGGCGCCCGGCTCCAGGACGCCGTGGGTGACGCTCACCAGGCGGCGGACGACGCAGTCGGCGGGGTGCGGGACGTCGGCGACGGGCCCGACGACGGCGTGCAGGCCGCGCGCGGTGAGTCCGTAGGTCCCGGCCCGCCCGGCGGCGATGGAGCGGGTGAGGGTGACCGTGCCGGCGCCGGTGGCGTGCACCGTGAGCTGCGGGGCGTCCGGCAGGGGGCGGCCGGGGCGGGGCCGCAGGGCAGGGTCGGCGGCGTACCGTCCGGCCGCCACCGCGCCCGCTCCGGCACCCAATACCGTCGTGGCGGCCAGGGCCGCCGCTCTTGCCGGGTGCATCCCTTCCAGTGTGGGCGCGCGGGGCGGCGGTGGCCAGTGGGCGTGGGGGTTCCCGGGCGGCTGCGGGCGGGCGGGTCAGGGGCAGCGCTGCCCGTAGCCGCGCAGCTTCGCGGAGACCTCGTCGAGCTGGGCGCGGCTCAGCAGGGACGGGGTGCGGCCGGGGACGGCCGAGGCCGTGAGCCAGAGGCGGCACATCCACTCCAGCTGGGCGGTGCGGTCGTACGCCTGGTCGAGCGTGGTGCCGTGGGTGAGGGTGCCGTGGTTGCGCAGGAGGCAGCCGCTGCGGCCCTCCAGGGCCGTGAGCAGGTGGCGGGCCAGCTCCTCGCTGCCGTAGAGCGCGTAGTCGGCGACGCGGACCGGGCCGCCGAGGGCGGCGGCCATGTAGTGGATGAGCGGCAGTTCCTCGACGAGGGTGGAGACGGCCGTGGCGTGGACGGCGTGGGTGTGGACGACGGCCGCGGCGTCGGTGGAGCGGTAGACGGCCAGGTGCATGGGGAGCTCGCTGGTGGGCACGAGCTCGCCGAGGACCTGCCGGCCGTCGAGGTCGACACCGACGGCGTCCTCGGGGCCGAGCCGGTCGTAGGGGACCCCGCTGGGGGTGACAAGAACGACATCGCCGACCCGGGCGGAAACATTGCCCGAGGTGCCCACCACGAGCCCTTCGGCCGTGGTGCGCCGGGCGGTGGCCACGATCTCGTGCCAGGCCCGCCGCAGTTCCTGTTCGGTCATCGCTGCACCCCTCCGGTTGGCGTCACCACTGCGCCCGTCCCAGTTCACCTTCCGTTCACCAAGGGTCCCTACGGTCGCCGCTGTACTGACCATCGAGCTGATTGCCTGGGTGAATGGAACACATCACGCTTCTCATCGGGATCGTGATCGTCACGGCCTTGGTGTTCGACTTTACGAACGGCTTCCACGACACGGCCAACGCCATGGCCACCACTATCTCCACCGGGGCGCTCAAGCCCAAGACCGCGGTGGCCATGTCGGCCGTACTCAATCTCGTCGGCGCGTTCCTGTCCGTGGAGGTCGCGGCGACGATCTCCAAGGGCATCGTCGACGAATCAGGCATCCGGCCGGAGATCATCTTCGCCGGACTGGTCGGCGCGATCGTCTGGAACCTGCTCACCTGGCTGGCGGGCCTCCCCTCCAGCTCCTCGCACGCGCTGTTCGGCGGCCTGATCGGCGCGACCATCGCCTCGGTGGGCACGGACGCCGTCCACGGTGACGCCGTCGTCATGAAGGTCCTCATCCCCGCCCTCGTCGCCCCGGTCGTGGCCGGCCTGGCGACCGTGCTGGCGACCCGGCTGACGTACCGCCTGGCGCGCAACACCGACCCCGAGGCCAGCGCCAGGGGTTACCGCGCCGGGCAGATCGCCTCGGCCGGCCTGGTCTCCCTCGCCCACGGCACCAACGACGCCCAGAAGACCATGGGCATCATCACCCTCGCCCTGATCTCCGGCGGCGCCCTGGGCGCGGACGCCGACCCGCCGATGTGGGTCATCGCCTCCGCCGGCATCGCCATCGCGCTCGGCACCTACCTCGGCGGCTGGCGCATCATCCGCACCCTGGGCAAGGGCCTCGCCGACATCCAGCCTCCGCAGGGCTTCGCCGCCCAGACCGGCGCCGCCGTCACCATCCTGGCCTCCTCCCACATCGGCTTCGCGCTTTCCACCACCCAGGTCTGCTCGGGCGCCGTCATGGGTGCGGGCAAGGGCCGCAAGGGCGGCGTGGTGCGCTGGTCCACCGCCGGCCGCATGATCGCCGCCTGGGGCCTGACCCTCCCGGCCGCCGGCCTCGTCGGCGCCGGCGCCGCCCTCCTCGCCGACCAGGGCGACTGGGGCGTCGCGGCCGTCGCGGTGCTCGCCGTCGCCACCTGTGGCGCGATCTGGCTGGCCTCGCGCCGCAAGCCCGTGACGCACGACAACGTCAACGAGCTCGACGCTGTGCACGCCGAGCCCGCCAGTGTCGTCACCGCCGCCCTCCAGGCCGTCGCCCCGCCGCCGGCCGGGCTCATCCCGGCCCAGGCCGCCCCGGCTCCCCGCGAGCCCGAGCGCACCCCGGCCGCCGCGACCGGCTGACGCCGGACCAGCCAGCCTTAAGGAAGAACGCAATGAACATCGACTGGGCAGCTCTCGGCCAGGTCTTCGGCGTCAGTCTCGTCGTCACCGTCGCGATGGTGGGCGTCTTCACCCTCGGCATCGTCGGCACGTCCCGCAAGCCCCAGGGCACGCGGGACGGCGCCGCCGGCGCAATAGCGGCCGGCACGGCGCCGACCGCGGTGGCGCGCACCGGCGCGTACGCCTGCTTCGCGCTGTGCGCGGCGGCCGTCGCGTACGGCATCTACCTCATCGTCGCCTGATCGTCCGATCCACCTCGCCGCCGGCTGATCGTCCGCCGGCGGCGGTCCGCCCACGGCCCGGGCGGCCGGCCGCAGGTCACACGTGAGTTGACGGCCGTTCACGGCCCGTGGTGGACTTCCGGGGCCAAACGGCGACAGCAGAGGAAGCCGGTGCGAGTCCGGCGCGGTCCCGCCACTGTCACCGGGGAGTGTCCCCCCACCGAGGGCCACGGTCACCGTCAGGGGGCCGGAAGGCCGGGGGCGGCGCCGATCCGGGAGCCAGGAGACTCTGGTCGCCGGTCACGTCGAACCAGGGCGCGGACCCTGAGTGAGGACACATCGCCATGCCCGGCTGCCGCCGACCACTGCCCCGCGCGTCCCGTGTTCCCCTCCGGGGCGCGGCCTTTCCCCTCCGGGGCACGACGGCGGTCTGATCCGATGCGCGCCGATCACTTCGGTTTCGCGTGCGGTGCCGCCCTCGGCTTCCTCGGCGACCTGGCCCTCGGCGACCCGCGCCGCGGCCACCCCGTGGCCGCGTTCGGCCGGGCCGCGCACGCCGTCGAGCGGCGCCTGTGGCGCGACCACCGCGGCCACGGCGCCCTGCACACCCTGGTGTGCGCGGGCGGCGCCGCCGCGGCCGGGGCGCTGCTGGCCCGCGCCGCCCGCACCTCCCCCCGCGCGGACATCGCGCTGACCGCCGCCGCCACCTGGGCGGTGCTGGGCGGCACCTCGCTGGGCCGGGAGGCCCGCGCCATCGGGGGCGCGCTCGCCGCCGGGGACCTGGACGTGGCCCGGGAGCGGCTGCCGCACCTGTGCGGGCGGGACCCGCAGGCGCTGGACGGGCAGCAGATCGCCCGCGCGGTCGTGGAGTCCGTCGCGGAGAACACCTCCGACGCCGTGGTGGGCGCCCTCGTGTGGGGCGCCCTCGCCGGGGTTCCCGGGCTGGTCGGCTTCCGTGCCGTCAACACCCTGGACGCCATGGTGGGCCACAAGTCGCCGCGCTACCGGCGCTTCGGCTGGGCCTCGGCCCGGCTCGACGACGTCGCCGGCTGGCCCGGCGCCCGCCTCACCGCCGTCCTCGCCGCCGTCGCCGGGCCCGACCCGCGCGGCGCGTGGCGGGTGGCCCGGCGGGACGCCCGGCTGCACCCGAGCCCCAACGCCGGCCCGGTCGAGGCGGCCTTCGCCGGTGCGCTCGGCGTCCGCCTCGGCGGCACGCTCGCCTACGCGGGCCGGGTGGAGCACCGGCCGGTCCTGGGCGCGGAGCTGCGGCCCGTGGAGAGCGCCGACATCGAGCGCGCGGTGCGGCTCTCGCGCCGGGTGGCGCTGCTGGCGCTCGGCACGGCGGTGGCCGGCCGTGCGCTGGGCAGCCTTGTCAGCAGGACCGTCAGAACGAGGAGGAGCCGGTGACAGCCGACGGGAGCGGGCCCGCGGGCCCGCTGGGCGGGGGCCTGCTGGTGGCCGGGACGACCTCGGACGCGGGCAAGAGCGTGGTGACGGCCGGGATCTGCCGCTGGCTGGTCCGCAAGGGCGTCAAGGTCGCGCCGTTCAAGGCGCAGAACATGTCGCTGAACTCCTTCGTCACCCGGGAGGGCGCGGAGATCGGCCGGGCCCAGGCCATGCAGGCGGCCGCGGCGCGCGTCGAGCCGTCCGCGCTGATGAACCCCGTCCTCCTCAAGCCCGGCAGTGACCGCAGCAGCCAGGTGGTGCTGATGGGCAAGCCGGTGGGCGAGCTGAGCGCGCGCGGCTACTTCGGTGGCCCCGGGGCGCCGTCGGGCGCCTCGCCGTACGAGGGGCGGCGGGAAGCGCTGCTCGGCACGGTGACGGAGTGCCTGGAGGAACTGCGGCGCACCCACGACGCGGTGATCTGCGAGGGCGCGGGCAGCCCGGCCGAGATCAACCTGCGGCGCACGGACATCGTCAACATGGGCATCGCGCGCGCCGCGCGGCTGCCGGTCGTCGTGGTCGGCGACATCGACCGCGGCGGGGTCTTCGCCTCCTTCTTCGGCACGACGGCACTGCTGTCGCGGGCGGACCAGGAGCTGATAGCGGGGTACCTGGTCAACAAGTTCCGCGGCGACGTGTCGCTGCTGGAGCCGGGCCTGGACATGCTGCGCGATCTGACCGGCCGTCCGACGGTCGGCGTGCTGCCGTACGCGCACGGGCTCGGCATCGACGAGGAGGACGGCCTGCGCGTCTCTCTGCGCGGCGCGGTCCGGGAGTCGGTGGTCGCGCCGCCGCACGGCGCGGACGTGCTGCGGGTCGCGGTCTGCGCGGTGCCGCTGATGTCGAACTTCACGGATGTGGACGCGCTGGCCGCCGAACCGGGGGTGGTGGTGCGCTTCGTGGACCGCCCGGAGGAGCTCACCGACGCGGACCTGGTGATCGTGCCGGGCACGCGCGGCACGGTGCGGGCGCTGGCGTGGCTGCGCGAGCGGGGCCTGGCCGACGCGCTCGCCCGCCGCGCGGCGGAGGGCCGCCCGGTGCTGGGCATCTGCGGCGGCTTCCAGGTGCTGGGCGAGCGCATCGAGGACGAGGTCGAATCGAAGGCGGGGACGGTGGCGGGCCTCGGCCTGCTGCCGGTGCGGGTGCGGTTCGCGGCGGAGAAGACCCTGGCCCGGCCGGTGGGCCGGGCGCTCGGCGAACCGGTCGAGGGCTACGAGATCCACCACGGCGTCGCGGAGGTCCTGGGCGGTGACGAGCCGTTCCTGGACGGCTGCCGGGTCGGTGCCGTGTGGGGCACGCACTGGCACGGCTCGCTGGAGAGCGACGGCTTCCGGCGGGCGTTCCTGCGGCGCGTCGCGGAGGCGGCGGGCCGGGCGTTCGTGCCCGCGCCCGACACGTCCTTCGCCGCGCTGCGCGAGGAACAGCTGGACCGGCTGGGGGATCTGATCGAACAGCACGCGGACACGGATGCGCTGATGCGCTTGATCGAGGGCGGGGTGCCGGCGGGGTTGCCGTTCATACCGCCGGGGGCGCCGTCTCCGCCTGCGCGGGGCGATCAAAGCGCGGACCGTCGTGACCGGCTCACCCCCGCCGGCGTGGGGCACAGCGGGACTCCGTCAGACCCGGCGGTCACTGACGCAGCCAGTCGAATCGATTCCCTCGAAGGGGGTAATGCCTGATGGCCTCGGCCACCTATCCGTTCACCGCGATCGTCGGCATGGACGACATGCGGCTGGGCCTGTTGCTCAACGCCCTCTCGCCGTCCATCGGCGGCGTGCTCGTACGGGGTCAGAAGGGCACGGCCAAGACGACGGCGGTCCGCAGCCTGGCCGCGTTGCTGCCCGAGGTCGTGACAGTCCCCGGCTGCCGGTTCTCCTGCGACCCCGCCGCCCCCGATCCCACCTGCCCGGACGGGCCGCACGAGGGCGGTGCTTCCGAGGCCCGCCCCGCCCGCATGGTCGAACTGCCCGTCGGCGCCTCCGAGGACCGGCTCGTGGGAGCGCTCGACATCGAGCGGGCCCTCGCCGAGGGCGTCAAGGCGTTCGAGCCGGGCCTGCTGGCAGCCGCGCACCGCGGTGTGCTGTACGTCGACGAGGTCAACCTTCTGGGCGACCACCTGGTCGACGCCCTCCTCGACGCGGCGGCGACCGGCGCCTCCTACGTCGAACGCGAAGGCGTCTCCGTCCGACACGCCTCCCGCTTCCTCCTCGTCGGCACCATGAACCCCGAGGAAGGCGAGCTCCGCCCGCAGCTCCTCGACCGGTTCGGGCTGACCGTCGAGGTCGCCGCCTCCCGGGAGACCGACGAGCGCGTCGAGGTCGTGCGCCGCCGGCTCGCCTTCGACGAGGACCCGGCCGCCTTCGCCGCCAAGTGGGCGGCCGAGGAGGACGCGCTGCGCGAGCGGATCGCCGCCGCCCGGGCGCTGCTGCCGAGCGTGCGGCTGGGTGACGGCGCGCTGCGCCGGATCGCCGCCGTGTGCGCCGGGTTCGAGGTGGACGGCATGCGCGCGGACATCGTGACCGCGCGCGCCGCGACCGCGCTGGCCGCCTGGGCGGGGCGTACGGACGTCACCACCGCGGACGTGCGGCAGGCCGCGCTGCTGTCGCTGCCGCACCGGCGCCGGCGCAACCCGTTCGACGCCCCCGGCCTGGACGAGGACAAGCTCGACGAGATCCTGCGGCAGTTCGAGGAGGACGAGCCGGAGCCGGACCCCGAGCCGGAGGACCCGGACGGCGGTCCCGGCGACGACGGCCCCGGCGGTGGCGAGCCGCCGCAGGGCGGGGACGAGCCCGGGGCCCCCGGCCGGCGCGAGGAGTCCGGCCCGCAGCAGGAGGGCCTGCCGCAGCAGCGGGAGGGCGCCGAAGAGGCCCCGCAGCAGCCGTCGGCGGACGCTTCCGGCGGCGAAGGCGCGGAGAACGGCGCGGGCGGTGCGGGCGGCGAGGCTGCCGTGGTCGCCGCGGGCGACCCCTTCCGCACCCGGAAGTTCGACGTCCCCGGTCTCGGCGAGGGCGCCGACGGCCGCCGCTCCCGGGCGCGCACCGCGCACGGCCGCACGACCGGTGCCCGCCGCCCCCGGGGCACCCTGTCCAAGCTGCACCTGGCGGCGACCGTCCAGGCGGCGGCGCCGCACCAGCGGGCGCGGGGCCGCAGCGGCCCCGGGCTCGTCGTGCGCCGCGACGACCTGCGGGAGGCCGTGCGCGAGGGCCGCGAGGGCAACCTCGTGCTGTTCGTCGTGGACGCCTCGGGGTCGATGGCGGCCCGCAAGCGGATGGGGGCCGTCAAGGGCGCGGTGCTGTCGCTGCTGCTCGACGCGTACCAGCGCCGCGACAAGATCGGCATGATCACCTTCCGGGGCGCGGACGCCGCGGTGGCGCTGCCGCCGACGTCGTCGGTGGACACGGGCGCGGCCCGGCTGGAGACGCTGCCGACCGGTGGCCGGACCCCGCTGGCCGCGGGGCTGCTGCGGGCGCACGAGGTGCTGCGGGTGGAGCGGCTGCGTGACCCCTCGCGCCGCCCGCTGCTGGTGGTGGTGACCGACGGGCGGGCCACCGGCGGCCCGGAGCCGCTGGCCCGGGCGGCGCGCGCGGCGCGGCTGCTGGCGGGCGAGGGCACGGCGTCGGTGGTCGTGGACTGCGAGTCGGGGCCGGTGCGGCTCGGGCTGGCGGGCGAGCTGGGCCGTGAGCTGCGCGGGCCCGTGGTCACGCTCGACGAACTGCGCGCGGACAGCGTCTCCGCGCTCGTAAGGACCGTACGGAACACGCACTCCAGGAGGGCCGCTTAATGCCACAGGGACAGCCGGCCGTCGTGCCCGACGACGGGCTCACCACGCGCCAGCGCCGCAACCGTCCGCTCGTCTTCGTCCACACCGGCATCGGCAAGGGCAAGTCGACGGCGGCGTTCGGGCTGGCGCTGCGGGCGTGGAACCAGGGCTGGCCGGTCGGGGTTTTCCAGTTCGTGAAGTCGGCGAAGTGGAAGGTCGGCGAGGAGAACGCGCTGCGGGTGCTCGGCGCCTCCGGCGAGGGCGGCAGCGTCGACTGGCACAAGATGGGCGAGGGCTGGTCGTGGATCCAGCGCGACGCCAAGGAGGGCGAGCTCAGCAACGAGGAGAAGGCCCGCGAGGGCTGGGAGCAGGTCAAGCGGGACCTGGCGGCGGAGCGGTACAAGCTCTACGTGCTGGACGAGTTCGCGTACCCGATGCACTGGGGGTGGATCGACACGGACGAGGTGATCTCGGTGCTGCGCGACCGCCCCGGCACGCAGCACGTGGTGATCACCGGCCGCAACGCCCCCCAGGCGCTCGTCGACTTCGCGGATCTGGTCACGGACATGTCGAAGGTCAAGCACCCGATGGACACCGGCCAGAAGGGCCAGCGGGGCATCGAGTGGTGAGTACGCACATCCCCCGTCTGGTCATCGCCGCCCCGGCCTCCGGCAGCGGCAAGACCACCGTCGCCACCGGGCTGATGCGGGCCTTCGCCGACGCCGGGCTCGCGGTGTCGCCGCACAAGGTCGGGCCGGACTACATCGACCCCGGCTACCACACGCTGGCGACAGGCCGCCCGGGCCGCAATCTGGACGCCTACATGTGCGGTCCGGAGCGGGTGGAGCCGCTGTTCCTGCACGGGGCGGCGGGCTGCGACCTCGCGGTGGTCGAGGGCGTGATGGGTCTGTTCGACGGCGCGAGCGGGCAGGGCGAGCTGGCGTCGACGGCGCACGTGGCGAAGCTGCTGCGGGCGCCGGTGGTGCTCGTCGTCGACGCGTCGTCGCAGTCGCGTTCGGTGGCGGCGCTGGTGCACGGGTTCGCCTCGTGGGACCCGGAGGTGCGCGTCGCGGGCGTCATCCTCAACAAGGTCGGGTCGGACCGCCACGAACATCTGCTGCGCGAGGCGCTGGAGGAGTCCGGTGTGCCGGTCCTGGGTGCGCTGCGGCGCGTCCCTACCGCGCACACCCCCAGCCGCCACCTGGGTCTGGTGCCGGTCGCCGAGCGCAGCGCGGAGGCGCTGGACGCGGTGGCGGCGCAGGCGGCCCAGGTGCGGGCGGGGTGCGATCTCGAGGGGCTGCTGGCGCTGGCGCGCAGTGCGCCCGCGCTGACGGCGAAGGCGTGGGATCCGGCCCACTGGGCGGGGTCCCCGGGGCCGCGTCCGGGTGGCGGCCGTCCCGTGGTGGCCGTCGCGGGCGGCGCGGCGTTCACGTTCTCGTACGCGGAGCACGCGGAGCTGCTCACGGCCGCGGGCGCCGAGGTCGTGCCGTTCGATCCGCTGCGGGACGAGGAACTGCCCGCCGGTACCGCCGCGCTCGTCATCGGCGGCGGCTTCCCCGAGGTGTACGCGCCGGAGCTGTCGGCCAACGAGCCGCTGCGCGAGGCGGTGTCCGGCCTCGCGGCGGCTGGTGCCCCGGTCGCCGCCGAGTGCGCGGGGCTCCTGTATCTGTGCCGGTCCCTGGACGGCAAGCCGATGTGCGGGGTCCTTCCGGCGGACGCCCGGATGTCCGGGCGGCTCACCCTCGGCTACCGCGAGGCCGTCGCCATCGCGGACACCCCGCTGGCCGCGGCCGGGACGCGGGTGCGCGGCCACGAGTTCCACCGCACGGTGGTGGATCCGGGCGCGGGCCCGTCCCCCGCCTGGGGGTTCACGCATCCGGAGCGCCGGGTCGAGGGCTTCGTGCGGGGCGGGGTCCACGCCTCGTACCTGCATGTCCACTGGGCGGGCGCGCCCGGTACGGCGCAGCGGTTCGTGGCGGGTGCGGTGGGCGCGGCAGGTGCCCTTCGCGCGTGAGGTCAGCCCGCGAGGCCCACGACGAGCCAGATGAACGCCACTCCGGCCACCGTGCAGGCCAGGGTGGAGCGGGCGGGGTGGTCGTGGTGGGCCTCGGGGAGGATGTCGGAGGTCGCGAGGTAGAGCAGCACCCCGCCGAAGAAGCCGAGATAGACGCCGAGGAATTGCTCCGGAAGGGTGAAGAACAGGGTCGACGCGGCTCCGGCGACGGGGGCGAGGGCGTCCGCGCCGAGCATCAGCAGGGCCCGGCGGCGGTTGTTCCCGTAGAGGTGGGCGATGGTGTAGGTGTTGAAGCCGTCCGCGAAGTCGTGGGCGATGACGGCGATGGCCACGGCGACGGCCATGCCGCTGTCCACCTGGAAGGCCGCGCCGATCGCCACTCCGTCCATGGCGCTGTGGAGGACGAGCGCGGCGGCCGCCGTGAGCCCCACCTGGGGCACGCGTTCGCCGGGGCCGATCCCGTGCCCGGCCCTGCGGACGGCGAGCAGCCGTTCGACGAGGTGGGCGGTGAGGAAGCCGAAGACGAAGCAGAGCAGCGCGGCGGGCACCCCGAAGAGCTCCCGGCCGGCGGCGTCCAGTGCCTCCGGCAGCAGGTCGAGGCCGACGACACCGAGCATCAGCCCGCCGGCGAGGCCCAGGATGAGGTGTCTGCGGTCGGTGACGCGCTGGGCGGTCCACCCGCCGAGCAGTGTCATCAGGAACGCGCCGAGGGCGACGACGACCGGCACGGGCCTCTCACCCTTCTCGCGGCGGTGCTGTCTTGTGCTGCCTGACGTCCCACCCTTACCCCAGGAGCTGCACATGGCCACTGTTCCCCCGGGCGTCCCGGTTTATGTCGGTGTGGGGGCGCGGCGGGGCGTGGGGGCGGCGGAGGTGCTCGCCCTGATCGGGTCAGCGCTGGCCGAGGCCGGGGCCGGGGCCGGGGCGGTGGTGCCGGTGGCGTTGGTGACGGCGGAGGCGAAGGCGGGAGAGCCGGGGCTGGTGGAGGCGGCGGCCCGGCTGGGTGTCCCGCTGAGGGCGTACGGCGCGGAGGCCTTGGCCGGGGTTCCGGTGCCGCATCCCTCGGGTGCCGCCCTGGCGGCCGTGGGGTCGCCGGGGGTGGCCGAGGCGGCGGCGCTGCTGGCGGCCGGGCCCGGCGGGCGGCTGGCGGTGCCGAAGAGGAAGTCGGCGCGGGCGACGTGCGCGGTGGCGCACGGAGGTGCCTGACGGGACGGGCGGGGCCGCACCGTACAGGTCCGGGCGGGCCGGGTGCGCGGATCCGGTGAACGTCTCTGCGTTGCCGCGGATCTCGTTACCGTACGGACCCGGGTGAACGCCGCCTGCGGGGCGTCAGTACCGTCGTGGGGCGGGCCCTCGCCCCACACCCTGTCAGTGTCAAGGAGAAGAGAAGGTGGCCCGCGGCCATGCACACCATCAGTGAACCCGATCTGCGCCACCACGGTGACGCCGAAGTGCGGGGTGGCGGCGCGGAGCTGACGGACCTCGCGGTCAATGTGCGCGCGGGTACGCCGCCGGTGTGGCTGCGCGAGCACCTCGCCGCGTCCCTGGACGGGCTGGCGGCCTACCCCGACGGGCGGGCGGCCCGGCGGGCGGTGGCCGCGCGGCACGGGCTGCCGGAGGAGCGGGTGCTGCTGACGGCCGGGGCGGCCGAGGCGTTCGTCCTGCTGGCCCGGGCGCTGCGGGTGCGGCGGCCGGTGGTGGTGCACCCGCAGTTCACGGAGCCGGAGGCCGCGCTGCGGGACGCCGGGCACACCGTGGAGCGGGTGCTGCTGGACGCGGCGGACGGCTTCCGCCTGGACCCGCGCGCGGTCCCGGGCGACGCGGATCTGGTGGTCGTCGGCAATCCGACCAACCCGACGTCGGTGCTGCACCCGGCGCAGTCCCTGGCCCAGTTGGCCCGCCCGGGGCGGACCCTGGTCGTGGACGAGGCGTTCATGGACGCGGTGCCGGGCGAGCGGGAGTCCCTGGCCTCCCGGACGGATCTGCCGGGGCTGATCGTGCTGCGCAGCCTCACCAAGACCTGGGGGCTGGCGGGGCTGCGCGTCGGTTACGCCCTGGCGTCGCCGGGGACCATAGCCAGGCTGGAGCGGGCGCAGCCGCTGTGGCCGGTGTCGTCCCCGGCGCTGGCGGCGGCGGAGGTGTGCAGCGCTCCCCCGGCGCTCGCCGAGGCCGCGCACGCCGCGCACCATCTCGCGGCCGACCGGGCGCATCTGGAGGCGGCGCTGGCCGGGTTCGAGGGGGTGCGGGTGTGCGGGCCGGCGGCGGGCCCGTTCCTGCTGGTGCACCTGGAGGGTGCGGCGGCCGTGCGGTCCCGGCTGCGGGGGCTGGGGTTCGCGGTCCGGCGCGGCGACACGTTCCCCGGGCTGGGCCCGGACTACCTCCGGCTCGCGGTCCGGGACCGCGCGACGACGGACCGCTTCGCGGAGGCACTGGCCAAGGCCCTGGCCGACCGCTGAGGAGCCGGTCGCCGTGCCGGGGCGGCGGCCCGGCCGGGAGCCGGCCC
>NZ_JBEYZW010000037.1:0-68300 GCF_040646215.1 Streptomyces sp. NPDC046215
CCCCGGCCGGCAGGCCTTCCGCTGAGCTCAGCCGATTCAGCCCGTCCGGCGATTGAGGACACCGCCGCGCAGCGGTGGTGCACCCCCGCACACCGAGGCCGTGAGGCCCCCCTCGTCCAGGGCCGCGACCCGGTCGGCGAGGGCGGCCACCTCCAGGTCGTGGGTGATCAGGACCAGCGCGGGCCGGTCCTCATCGGCCGCTCCGCGGCCGCCGGTGAGGTCCGTGAGCAGGCGGAGGATGCCCCGCCGGGCCACCGTGTCGAGGCCCGACGTGATCTCGTCGCACACCAGCACCCGTGGGCGGGCCAGCAGGGCCCTGGCCAGGGCGGCGCGCTGGAGTTCGCCGCCGGACAGCAGGCCGGGGCGGCGGTGCGCGAGCTCCCCGCGCAGGCCCGTCCCGGCGAGCACCGCCGCGGCCTCCTCCTCGGCGGCCCGCGGTGTCACGCCCCGCAGCCGGACCGCCGTGCGCGCGACCTGGTCCAGCACCGGCCGGTGCTCGTCGAAGGCGGCCCGCGCGTCCTGGAAGACGTACTGCACGGCCGCGAGTTGGGCGCGGGTGCGGCGGCGCAGGCTGCGCGGCAAGGGCGTGCCGTCCAGCTGCACCACCCCGTCGTACGCCGGGTGGAGGCCCGCGAGGCAGCGGGCCAGGGTGGTCTTGCCGCTGCCGGACCGCCCGACGACGGCCAGGAACTCCCCCGCGCGGATCTCCAGGGAGACGTCCCGGAGCAGGTCGGCGGTGCCCCGGTGCCGGGCGGTGAGCCCCACGGCCCGGAGCACCGGGGGTGTCTTCGGCCCGTGCCGGAAGCCGGCCGTGTCCGCGGCGCCGGCCACCGGCTCCTCGTCCGCCAGGAGCTCCCGCGTCCACGGGTGCCGGGGGGCGCTCCACACCGTCTCCACTGGGCCTGCTTCGACGACACGCCCTTCGCGCATCACCAGTACCTCGTCCGCGAGTTCCCGCACCACCGCCAGGTCGTGGCTGAGCAGGAGCACCGCGATGCCCTGCCGGGCCACTGCCGCCAGCTCCGCCACGACCCGCTGCTTGGTGAGGGCGTCCTGCCCGGTGGTCGGTTCGTCCGCGACCACCACCCGGGCGCCGAGCAGCAGCGCCTGGGCGAGGACGACCCGCTGTTGCTGACCCCCCGACAGCTGGTGCGGGTAGCGCGCGAGGACCTCGTCCGCGTCGGGGAGCTGGGCGGCGGCCAGGGCCGCCCGGACCCGTTCGCGCGCCGCCGCCCGCCGTGCCCGGCGGGGGAGGTCGCGCACCCGGTGGCGGGCGATGTCGTGCAGGAGCGCGCCGGCGCGCCGGGCCGGGTTGAGGACGGACGCCGGGTGCTGGGGCACGTAGCCGACCAGCCCCTCGCTCACCCGCACTTCGCCGGTGACCCGCGCGCCGGGCGGGTACTCGCCGAGCAGGGCGAGGCCCGTCGTCGTCTTTCCGCTGCCGGACGCGCCGACGAGCGCGGTGACGCGGCCGGGGCGGACGGTGAGGTCCACGCCGTCGACGACGGCCCGGCCCCCGATCTCGACCCGCAGTCCTTCGATCTCGGCCACCGCACCGCTCGCCAGGAGCCTTGTCACGGTCGTGCTCCCTTCCGGTCACGGGCGCTGCCACGCGGCCCGTCGTTCTTCGTCAGCGCCGCGTCGAACAGCAGGTTGGTGCCCACGGACAGGGCGACGATGAGCAGCGCGGGCACCACGACCGCCCAGGGCTGGACGAACAGGCCGGTGCGGTTGCGGTCCACCATCACGGCCCAGTCGGCGGCGTCCGGCTGGACCCCCACGCCCAGGAAGGCGGCCGTGGCGACCAGGTACAGGACGCCGGTCAGCCGCACCCCCGCGTCGGCGGCCAGGGTGCGGGCCATCGACCGGCCCACGTAGCCGACGGCCATCCGCCACCACGTCTCGCCCTGCATGCGCAGGGCCTCCACCGCGGGGCGCGAGGCGGCCTCGGTGGCGCCGGCGCGGACGACGCGCGCCGCGTCGGGGAGGGTGACGAGCGCCGCGAGCAGGGTGAGGCCGCCGGGGCCCGGCGCGTACACGGACGCCACGAGGAGGACGAGGAGCAGCGACGGGACGGCCAGCAGCACGTCCAGGGGCCGCATCAGCGTCTCCTCCAGCCAGGCCCGGCGGGTGAGCGCCGCCGCGAGGCCCAGCGGCAGCGCCACGGCGTAGGCGAGGGCGGTGGCCGCGAGGGACACGGTGACGACCGACTGTCCACCGAGGAGGACCTGCCGCACCACGTCGCGGCCGACGAAGTCGGTGCCGAGCCGGTGGCCCCCGCCGAGGGTGAAGGACAGGCCGCGCGGGCCCGCTTCGCCCGCGAGGAGGGGGCCCAGCAGGGCGAGGAGCAGGGGGAGGCCGGCGAGGGCCGCGCCGGGCAGGAAGCGGCGGAGGCGGCGGGGCTGCGCCGTGGGGGCGTATCTCATGCCGTCACCCCCGCCCGGGGGGCGAAGCGGCGGGCGACGATGTCGGCGGCCAGGTTGAGGACGACCGCGACCAGGCCGAACACCACGGCGAGCCCTTGGACGACGGGGACGTCCCGGGCGGCGACGGCGTCCATGAGGACGGTGCCCAGGCCCGGGATCACGTACAGGGCCTCCACCACGATCACCCCGCACAGCAGCCAGTCGACGGTCCGGGCGAGCTGCTGGGCGGCCGGGGCGACGGCGTTGGGCAGGGCGTGGGCCCAGCGGACGCGGGCGCCGGAGAGCCCGTAGCGGCGGGCCTGGGCGGCGTACGGGGAGGCCAGCGCGTCGATCATGCCGGCCCGGACGAGTCGGCCGAGGGAGCAGACCGGGCGGGAGATCAGCACCAGGACGGGCAGGACGAGCGCCGCCGGGTGGGCGAGCAGGTCGGTGCCGTAGCCGACGGCGGTGGGCGGCAGCCAGCCCAGGCGCAGGGCGAAGACGGTGACCAGGAGGATGCCGAAGGCGAATTCGGGCACCGCGTAGACGGCGAGCGTCACCGAGCTGACGATGCGGTCGAGGGGGCCGCCCTCGCGCCGTGCGGCGAGCACGCCGAGGCCCACCCCGACGGGCACCAGCAGCGTGAGGGCGAGGGCGGCCAGCAGCAGGGTGGGGCCGAAGCCGTCGGCGAGGGCGGAGGTGACGGGCCGCCCGGAGGCGAGGGACACCCCCAGGTCGCCGTGGAGCAGGCCGGTGGCCCAGTCCGCGAGGCGCTCGTGGGCGGGCCGGTCGAGGTGGAGGGCCTCGCGGAGGGCGGCGATCCGGGCGGGATCGGGGTCGTCCCCGGCGAGGGCCACCGCCGCGTCGCCCGGCAGGGCCTCGGTGAGGGCGAAGACCAGCAGGACGACGGCGGCGGTCTGGGCGAGGCCGAGGAGCAGCCGCCGGGCGGCCCAGGATCGCCAGGGGGCCTGCCGTCCGGCGGCGCGGGGGCGCGGCTCGCTCACGCCAGCCACACGGTGTCGAAGCGGGCCCAGTCCAGGGTGTTGGCGGGCGCGTCGGGGGCGACTCCGCGCACGCGGCGGCCGGTGCCCACGATCCAGTCGGCGAAGCCCCAGACGAGGAAGCCGCCTTCGGCGTGCAGCCGGCGCTGCATCCGCTCGTAGAGCCCGTTCCGCTCGCTCAGGTCTTTGGTGGACTGGAGGCGCTGGTAGAGGGCGTCGAAGTCCTTGTGGCGCCAGTGGGTGGCGTTGGTGGTGGAGTCGGTGAGGAGGCGCTGGGAGATGTGCGACTCGATGGGCATGGCGCCGGAGCGGTAGCTGGCCAGGGTGCCGGAGTCGAGGATGTCCTTCCAGTAGCTGTCCTTGTTGCCGGTGCGGACGTCGATGGTGACGCCCGCCTTCTTTGCCTGGTCGCGGAAGATGCCGGCGGCCTCGGTGAAGCCGGCGGCGACCGGGGAGGTGTCGAGGGTGACCCGCAGGTCCCCGGCCCCCGCCTGCCGCAGCAGGTGCCGGGCGCGGTCGAGGTCCTGGGTGCGCTGCGGCAGGCCGGCCGCGTAGTGGGCGTACCCCTTGCCGAAGAGGTCGTTGCCGATCTCGCCCGCCCCGGACAGGGCGCCGTCGACGAGCTCCTTGCGGTCGGCGATGAGGAAGAACGCCTCGCGCACGCGCGGGTCGTCGAAGGGCGGCCGGTCGGTCTTCATCACGAAGCCCTGCATGGCGCTGTTGCGCAGCCGGACGATCTCGATCCGGCCCTTGCCCTCGTGGGCGCGGGCCGTGGCGGGGTTGAGCTCGTGCGCGTACTCGACCTGTCCGCCGAGGAGGGCGCCCGCGCGCGCGGACTCCTCGTTGGCGACGACGAATTCGAGCTCGTCCAGGTGCGGGGCGCCGCCCCAGTAGGCGTCGTTGCGGCGGAAGAGGGCCGAGCGGCCGGGGGCGAAGGACACGAAGCGGAAGGGGCCGGAGCCGACCGGCTTGTCGAACTTCCCGGTGTCCTCGGGGACGATGTAGGCGCCGAACGAGGCGAGGATGTTGGGGAATTCGGCGGTGGGCCGCTTGAGGCGGAACTCCACCGTGCGGGCGCCGGTGGCCCGGCTCGCGTCGAGGTCGACGGGTTCCAGGGACGCCTTGGCGCGGTAGGTCTTCTCGGGGTCGGCGATGCGGCGGTAGCTGAAGAGGACGTCCTCGGCCGTGACGGGCCTGCCGTCGTGGAAGACGGCGTCGCGCAGGGTGACCGTCCAGCGGTCGAGGGCGGCGTTGGGCTCCCACCGGGTGGCGAGGCGGGGCCGGGGCGTCATATCGGAGCCGAAGTCGGCGAGCTTGTCGAAGAGGGCCTTGGCGCGGGCGGCGTCGGCGAAGAGGTTGCTCAGGTGCGGGTCGAGGGTCTCGGCCGCGCCGCCGCCGGCGAAGGCGGCGCGGAGGCGGCCGCCCCGGCGGGGCTTGCCGCCGTTGTCCGCGCCGGCCCGGTCGGCGGGTCCGCCGCCGCAGGCGGTGAGGGTGAGGGCGGCCGCGGTGCCGCCCGCGGCGGCGAGGAAGCCACGGCGCCGGAGGCCGGGGTGGAGGTGGGGGTCGTGCATGGGTGCTCCGTAGGTCAGGGGCCGGGGGGCTCAGGCCCGGCGGGGGATCGAGGACGTTCTGAGCTGGGCGACGACGTGCAGCCGGTCGCCGTCCGCGGTGCCGGCCGGGGCCGGGGCCCCTTCCCGCCACGGTGGTTCCGTCCGGGGCCCGGGGCCGTCGTGCAGCTCCAGGACCGTGAAGCCGTGCGCGGCCAGCGCGTACCGCAGCTCCTGGGGGAAGAGCAGCCGCCAGGCGGAGTGCTGTTCCACCGGCGGTGAGCCGTCGTCGGCCGTCCAGACGCGGCGGCGGCGCAGCAGTTGCGCGGCGCGGTCGACGCGGAGGGTGGTGAGGGACGTGTAGGTGGTGCCCTGCCAGGTGAAGCCACCGGTCGCGGGGGCGTCCAGGAGCTCGGTGTTCCCCAGGAAGAACGCCCCGTTGCGCATTTCCGCGACGAGCAGCCCGCCGGGGCGCAGGGCCCGCCGGCAGGACCTGAGCAGCCCGTCCACGTCGTCGTTGGTGTGGCAGTACAGCAGGGCGCTGTCCAGGCACACGACCGCGTCGAAGACCCGGGCTCCGAGGTCGAAGCCGCGCAGGTCGGCGCGGACGTACGCGGGCCCGGGGTGCCGGGTCCGGGCGTGGGCGAGCATCGCCTCGGAGAGGTCGGCGCCGGTCACGTCGCGGCCCGCGGCGTGCAGGTGGGCGGCGTCGCGGCCGGTGCCGCAGCCGAGGTCGAGGACCGCGGGGCCGCACGCGTGGGCCCGCAGGCGGTCCTCCGCCCAGCGGGCGGCCAGGCGGCCGGGGTCGGGGAAGCGGGCTTCGTAGAGTTCGGGGTGGTCGGTGAGGAGGTTGCCGCCGGGGGTTCCGCTCATGGTGCCGATTCCTGTCTATGCCGTCGCGGTGGCGGGTTCGGTGGGTACGGGCAGGGCGCGCAGGCGGTGCAGCCAGGCGACGCCGGCCGCGGAGGCGAGCCCGAGGGCGAGGCAGCACGCCCAGGGCAGCCAGGCGGCGCCGCCGCGGCCTCCGGCGTCCATGGCCCAGCCGACGACGGTGTTGCCGACGGCGGCGGTGATGCCGGAGACGGCGTAGAAGATGCCGAAGTAGGTGCCGGTCAGCTCGGAGCGGCCGAACGCGGGGATCAGCTCCATCACGAACGGCTGCGCCACCATCACCCCGACGTACAGCAGGAGCGCCCCGGCCAGGACGGGCAGCAGGCCGAGGGCCGCCCCGGCCGCGCCGGCGGGCTCCCCCGCGCCGGCCACGGCCATGGGCGGCACGAACGCGAGGCCCATGAGGGCGAGCCCGGCGGCGATCCACCGGGCCCGGCTGGAACGATTCTTCAGCGCACGGGTGACGCGCAGCTGAAGCGTGAGGTTGGCGACCGTGCCGATGAGGAAGACGAGGCCGGCCGCGCCGTCCCAGCCGGTGGCGCGGCGGGCGCCGTCGGGCAGGAGGAGGTAGAGCTGGTTCTCCATGGTGAACATGCCGACCATGGCCAGCGAGAACGCGAGGAAGGCGCGGTGGGAGAGGACCTCCCGCCAGTCGGCGAGGACGCTGCCGCCGGTGGGCGTCACCTCGCGGGCGGGCAGGGCGAGCGCCTGGGCGAGGGTCAGCACGGCGAAGATGCCGGCGGCCGTGAGCGCGGAGACCCGGAAGTCGACGAACAGCAGCGCACTGCCCAGCAGCGGGCCGATCAGCGCACCGGTCGTCGCGAAGACGTTGAACAGCGCGAACGCCTCCGCCTTGCGCTCCCCCGCCTCCTGCGCCAGGTAGGCGCGGACGGCCGGGTTGAACAGGGCTCCCGCCAGGCCGCTCAGGACGGAGGCGGCCAGCAGCACCGGCAGCCCGTCGCCGAGGGCGAAGAGGGCGAAGCCGACGGTCCGCAGCGCGCACCCGGCGATGATCACGCCGCGGGCGCCGAGGCGGTCGGCGGCCGAGCCGCCGATGAGGAACAGGCCCTGCTGGCTGAGGTTGCGGACGCCGAGCACGATGCCGACGACGGCGGCGGACATGCCCAGGTCCTGGCCGAGGTGGGTGGCGAGGTAGGGGATGAGGAGGTAGAAGCCGGTGTTGACACCGAGCTGGTTGACGAGGAGGAGGCGGATCGCGAGCGGGAAGCCGCGTATCTCACGCCAGGTGTTCACGGTGCGGTATCTCCTTGCGCGCAGGCGGGGCCGGGGCCGGGGCGGCCGGCGGGCCGGACTCGGGGGTGGCTGCGGTCCTGGGGCGCACGCCCAGTCCCGCGCGGTCGGCCGCCCGTACGGTGCCGTCGGTTCCGCCGATGCCCTGCCAGGGGTCGTCGGCGAGCAGCAGGTGGCCGTCGAGGTCGACCCAGCGGGCCCGGTCGGCGAGGTGGACGGCGGGGGCGATGCCCAGTGAACTGGCGGTGAGGCAGCCGAGCATGAGGCCGGTGCCGCTGCCGGCGAGGGCCTCGGCGATGCGGAGCGCCGCGTGGGGGCCGCCGCACTTGGCGAGTTTGACGTTCACGCCGTGGACCCGTCCGGCGAGCCGGCGGGCGTCCTCCAGGCCGACCGCGTCCTCGTCCGCGATGACGGGCAGCGGCGAGGTCTCCGCGAGCCGGGCCAGGCCCTCGGGGTCGCCGGGCGCGGTGGGCTGCTCCACGGCCTCGACGCCGAGTTCCGCGAAGCGGGGCAGCAGTTCCTTCGCCCGGGCGGGAGTCCAGGCCCCGTTGGGGTCGAGGAGCAGCCGGGCGTGGGGCGCTCCTTCCCGTACGGCCTTGACGCGGCCGATGTCGTCGCCGGGGTCGGGGGAACCGCCCTTGATCTTCAGGACGGTGAAGCCGCTGTCCGCCAGGCAGCGGGCGCGCAGGGCGGCCCGTACCGGGGGCATGATGCCGATGGTGCGGGCGGTCGCGGCAGCGGGCGGCTCCGGGGTGCCGAGCAGGTGGTGCGCGGGGGTGCCGGCGCGCTTGCCGACGAGGTCGAGCAGGGCGGCGTCGACGGCGGCGGTCACGGCGGGCGGGGTGCCGGCGGGCAGCAGCCCGCCGTCCCGCAGGGCTTCCAGGGCGCTCTCCGGCTCGGCGAACCTCCCCAGCTCCACGGCGGCTTCGCGGAGCAGCCGCCCGAGGGTGGCGGAGTCCAGCCCGTAGTACACGCTGGCGACGGCCTCGCCGTGCCCGCGCGCCCCGCCGTGCTCGACGGACAGCCACACGGCGTCCCGGGCGTCCATGACGGACCGTGAGATGCGCAGCGGCTCGGCGAGCCGGAGCCGGGTGGTGCGCAGGGTGCTCTTCACGGGTTTCCTCCGGGGGACGGCGGGGTGGTGGGGCCGGCGCCGCCGGGCGGGGGCGTGGGGCTCGCGGGCGGAGTGCCGGTGGGGGGCGGCGCGCCGGCCGGCGCGGGACCGGTGAGGGCCGCGACCTCGCCCTGGGCCACCGCCCGCGACGACAGCGGGCCGCCCGGCGCGGAACCGCCGACAGGCACGGACACCGACCCGTCCGGAGCGACGACCGGTGCCGCACCGGCGGCGAGTACGGAGCGCCGTACAGCCGCCGCCTCATCCCGGGTGCCCGCGCCCGGAGACAGCACGCCGTCCGGCGTGAGGCCGGCGGCCGGCAGGGGGGTCGGCCCCGCATCGGCCGCGGCACCGCCACCGGCCGGTGCCGCGACGCGCGGTGGCGGGGAGCCGCCCGGCGCGCAGCCGCCCGGCACGGCGCAGGGGCCGCTGCCGGAGGCACCGGAAGCCGCGCCCCCTGGCCCCCACAGCGTCGCCGCGCCGACGCCCCCCACCGGGTCCACCACCGTCGTGCACCGTGACCACCCGGTGGCCTCCGCGGCGAGCGGGTGCGGGATTTCCACCGGGCGGGTGGCGGCAGCCGTCAGGTCGAGGCCGTACGCCGTCGTGAAGTCGTCGTCGAAGAGCGTGCCGAGGTAGCGGTGCGGGCCGTCGGGGAAGACCGTGGCGACGACCGCGCCGGGGTGGACGCGGGCCGCCCAGGCGGCGACGAGGGCCACCGCGCCGGTGCTCCAGCCGCCGCTGACGAAGTTGTGGCGGGCCAGCCGGCGGCAGGCCCCGGCCGCTTCGGCGGGGCCCACCCAGTGGACCTCGTCGAAGGCGGCGTGGGCGACGTTGCGGGGGTGGATGCTGCTGCCGAGGCCGCGCATCAGGCGCGGCCGGGCGGGCTGCCCGAAGATGGCCGAGCCGGTCGCGTCGACGCCGATGAGCCGCAGCCCGGGCCAGTGGCGGCGCAGCGGCGCGGCGATGCCCGCGCTGTGGCCGCCCGTGCCGACGCTGCACACGAGGATGTCCAGGTGGTCGAGCCCGCAGGCGAGTTCGGCCGCGAGGGAGGCGTAACCGGCGACGTTGTCGGGGTTGTTGTACTGGTCGGGCCAGTACGCGCCGGGGTGGGCGGCGAGCACCTCGCGCAGCCGGTTCAGGCGGGCGGCCTGCCAGCCGCCCTCGGCCGCGGGCCGGTCGACGAGTTCGAGGCGGGCCCCGTGGGCGCGCAGGAGCTGCCGCATGGAGGGTTCGAGCTCGGTGTCGCCGACGAGGATGACGGGGTGGCCGAGGGCCTGCCCGGCGAAGGCGAGGCCGATGCCGAGGGTGCCCGAGGTGGACTCCACGACGGGGGCGCCGGGCAGCAGTTCGCCGCGGTCGCGGGCGCCCATGAGCATGGACACCGCCGCGCGGGACTTCATGCCGCCGGCGCCGAGCCCTTCGAGCTTGGCCCAGAAGCCGGGGTGGGGGCAGGGGAGGTCGGCGGTGATGCGGGCGAGGGGCGTGCGGCCGAGGAGGGCCAGGAGGTCGCGGTTGGCCGGCGGCGCGGTGGGGGGCGCGGGGATCATCGGGCGCCTCCGGCGGGACACCGGTAGCGGTGGACGACGCCGGGGCCGCCGTCGAGCCAGAAGAAGGGGTACGGCTCGGCGCACACGGCGCTCACCCCCGAGCCCAGCAGCCGCGGCAGCACGGCGCTGCCGGTCTGGGCGAACATCACGAGCTGTTTGCCGTGTTCCAGGGCGTGCCGGCGCAGCGGTTCGAATGTGCCGTTGCCGAGGGTCATGCCGGAGGCGAGGATCGCGTCGCAGTGGTCGAGTGCGGCGAGCGCGTCGGTGCGGACGCTCTCGCCCCATTCGGTGGTGCCGCCCTTGAGGTCGCAGGGCACGTAGGACAGGCCGCGTTCGCGCAGCGCCTCCAGCAGGGAGTTGACGACGCCGATGACCAGGACGCGCTGCCCCGGGGCGGCGTCGAGCAGGTCGGCGACACCGCGGGCCCGGGCCCGGGACTTGCGCAGCGACGTCCCGGCGGGCAGCGGCCAGGGGCTGGCGCCGTGGGCGGGGGTGTGCGGGGTGACGTGCATCAGGTAGGCGTCCAGGGCCGCCGTGCGGACGGCGGGCACGGGGTGGGCCAGGAGGGTGCCGGCCGGCGCTCCGGCGCACTCCTCGACGGTGGCGGCGGACAGGGCGCCGGGCTCGACGGCGCAGGACCCGACGGCTTCGCCGATGCGCAGGCTGAGGACTTCGTTGCGGTAGCCGCCGCCGCGCCCGTCGTGGCGTACGGCCTGGCTGGTCGTGAAGGCGACGGTGACGCGCAGGGTGTCCGGGTGTGGGCCGAACTCCCCTACTTTGACGCGCTGTTCGAGGTCGGGGAGGGAAGTGGCGGTGGCGGTCGCGGTCACCGGTTCACCATCCGGGGGCGGAGGCCGGCGAGGAGTTCCTCGACGCGCTCGCGGGCGCCGGGGCCGTGGCGGTCGGCGGCCATGACGTGGCCGAGGTAGTCGTTGTTGCTGCCGCTCGCCTTGACGGTCGTGCCGGGCTCGGCGAGCTGTGCCTCCAGCACGCCGGGGTGCCCGGCGAGCACCTTCGCGCCCTCGACGCCCTCCAGCGTTCCGGGCGCGTGGGGTATGAGGAAGCCGATGGCGGCGCTGCGCACTCCCGTCTCGCGGACGGCCAGGTCCGGCTGCCGGCCGAGGGCGACGTCGACGCAGGCGGCGGCGAGGTCGATGCCGGTGACGTGGCGGACGAGCTCGGTGATGCGGTTGCCCGCCGGGCGGGGGTTGACCTCGACGACGCGGGGGCCGTCGGGGGTGAGCTTGATCTCGGTGTGGGTGACGATGTCGTCGAGGCCGAGGGCGTCGAGCGCCCGCAGCGCCGTGTCGGCGGCCGTCCGGGCCTGTTCGGCGGTGAGGGCGGCGGGGAACATGTGGCCGGTCTCGATGAAGGCCGGGGCGCCGCCGACGCTCTTGTCGGTGATGCCGACGACGTGGGCGGTGCCGCCGGACGACACCGTCTCGACGCTGACCTCGGGGCCGTGCAGCAGTTCTTCGAGGAGGACGACCGGGGCGCGCAGCTGTCCCCGGGCGTTGACGGGGAAGTCGGCGAGCGCGCGGTAGGCGGCGGCCAGCTCCTTCTCGTCGGCGACCGCGCGGACGTACATCCCCGCGCAGAGGTCGACGGGCTTGAGGACGAGGGGGTAGCCGAGGGTGCGGGCGGCCTCGGCCGTGGCCGCCCAGTCGGGGCAGACGGCGAAGCGCGGCTGGGGCAGGTCCGCGGCGGCGAGGGCGCGCCGGGTGGCGTCCTTGCGGCAGGCGTCGGCGACGGCTCCGGCCGGCGGCCCGGGCAGGCCGAGGTGCGCGGCGATCGCGGCGGCCGCGGGGAGGTAGTAGTCGCAGGAGGTCAGGACGCCGTCGAAGCGGAGCACGGTGTGCAGGTGCTCGATGTGCGGGAGCAGGGTGGCGAGGTCGTTGGTGTCCGCGGTGACGACGTTGCGTGCGGCGAGCAGGGGGTGGGCGGTGCCTTCGGGGGCGGACCGCAGGTAGTGGTGGAGGTCGCGGGTGAGAAAGGTGAACTCGTGGCCGCCTTCGCGGATGGCTCGCGGCAGCAGTCTGCTCATCGATCCGACCCAGCTCTCGACCATCAGCAGATGTCCCACAACTCTCCCTCTTGGTAATGCCGTCGGGCCCCGGGCATGCCGGGGGGAGCCCCTCGGAGCCCTGGGCCCGTCTTGACCGGACCCCACGTTATCGATAATCGTTTTCATTGTCATCTGCGTGCTCGTCAGCCACGCCCGTCACACCCGACCCCGATTGCGAGACCCGTGAACCGGTCCGTCCCCGCGCTCTGCGCCCTCGTCGCGGCAGCCACCGCGCTCTCCCCCGCCGCCCCGGCCCGGGCGGCCGCGCCGCCCACGAGCATCGAATTCGGCGCCTGCCCCGACTCCGTGCCCGCGCCGCCCGCCCCCTCCCGCGCCGAGTGCGGGACACTGAGCGTGCCGCTCGACCCGTCCCGCCCCGGCGGCCCCCGCCTGGAGGTCGCCGTCTCCCGCGTCCGCGCCTCGGGCACCCCCGCCGAACGGCGCGGCATCCTGCTCGTCAACCCCGGCGGCCCGGGCGGGTCCGGCCTGTCCTACGCGGTGACGAAACGGGCCAAACTCCCCGAGCGGGTCCGCCGCGCCTACGACGTCATCGGCTTCGACCCGCGCGGTGTCGGCCGCAGCGCCCCCGCCGGCTGCGGCCCGATGGGCGATCTCTTCGCCGCGCCCGCGGCCGACCCGGTGCCCCGCGGCCGGGCCGCCGAGCGGGACCACCTCACCGCCCTGCGCCGCCTCGCCGCGGACTGCGCGACCGCCGTGGGCGCGGCCCTCCCCCACCTGTCGACCGCGAACACCGCCCGCGACATGGACGCGATACGGGCCGCGCTCGGCGAGGAGCGCACCGGCTTCCTCGGCGTCTCCTACGGCAGCTACCTCGGCGCGGCCTACGCGGCGCGCTTCCCGCACCGGACCGGGGCGATGGTCCTGGACAGCGCCGTCGGCCCGCAGGACTGGTACGACTTCGATCTCCTCCAGGCCCGGGCGATGCTCCGCCAGCGCGAGACCCTGCTGGGCTGGCTCGCCGCCCACGACGGCCGCTTCGCCCTCGGCGGCTCCGCCCGCGAGGTCCGCGGCGCCTACGAGCGGGTGCGGTCCGGGCTGGCCGCGCACCCGGTCGACGGCTTCGGCCCGGCCGAGTTCGACCGGGCGGTGTACCGGGCGCTGGGCCGGACCGAACGCTGGGCGCCCCTGGGCGACGCCCTGCGCGCCTACCTCCGCGACGGCACGGTCGCCGGGCTGCGGCCCAAGGCCCCGTTCGACGGCCCCGAGTCACGCAACTACGAGGCGGCCAACCGCGTCGTGAAGTGCGCCGACGGGCCCGGCCCGGCACCGGGGCGGGTCACCGCCGACCTGCGCCGGCTGCGCCGCGAGGACCCGCTGCCCGTCCTCACCGGCATCGAGGCGTCCGCTTGCGCGTACTGGCACCACCGCCCGGCACGGCGCACCGCGCTGGGCGGGCCGGACGTCCCGCCCGTCCTGCTCGTCGCCTCCGAGCACGACCCGGTCACCCCCCTCGCGGGCGCCCGGTCCCTGGGCCGCGCCCTGCCGGGCTCCCGGCTGGTGACCCTGGAGGACGACTACTCGCACGGCGTGTTCGCCAGCCGCGGCAACGGCTGCGTGGACGACACGGTCGCCGCGTACCTGGTGGACGGGGCCGTGCCGGGCGGTGACGTCCGCTGCGCGGGGCCGGGCCTGCCGGGGGTCTGACGCCCGCGGGCCACCGGCCCGGCCACCGGACCGGCCGGGCGGCCCCCGCCTCGCGGTGCGACCCTTGCGGCATGCGCACGCACACCCCCGCCCGGGTCCTCGTCGTGGACGACGACCCGACCGTCTCCGAGGTGGTGGCCTGCTATCTCGACCGGGCCGGCTTCACCGTCGACCTCGCCGCCGACGGCCCCGCCGCCCTGGAGCGCGCCGCCGCCGTGCGGCCCGACCTCGTCGTCCTGGACCTGATGCTGCCCGGCATGGACGGCCTGGAGGTGTGCCGCCGGCTGCGCGACGACGGCCCGGTCCCGGTGATCATGCTGACGGCGCGCGGTGACGAGGAGGACCGCATCCTCGGTTTGGAGGTCGGCGCGGACGACTACGTGACGAAGCCCTTCAGCCCGCGGGAACTGGTGCTGCGCGTCGCGTCCGTGCTGCGCCGCGACCGGGCGCGGGCCCTGGCTCCCCCCGCCGCCCCGCCGCTGCGCGCGGCGGGCCTCACCCTCGACCCGGCGGGTCGCCGCGCCACCAGGGGTGGCGGCGAACTCGCCCTGACGGTCCGTGAGTTCGACCTGCTGGCCTATCTGATGCGCCACCCCGGCCGGGCCTGCGGCCGCGAGGAGCTGATGCGCGAGGTGTGGGGGTGGGAGTTCGGGGACCTGTCGACGGTGACGGTGCACGTGCGCAGGCTGCGCGCCAAGGTCGAGGAGGACCCGGCGCGGCCGCGGCTGATCCGGACCGTGTGGGGTGTCGGCTACCGGTTCGGGGCGGACGCCGCTCCGGCGGCGGACGGGGCCGGGCATGCGTGACGTCCTGCTGATCGCCCTCTTCGCCTTCCTCGGCGCCGCGGCCGCCGGGCTGCTGGGCGCACTCGCCCTGCGGCTGCTGCGCCACCGCTCGGTGGCGGTGTCCCTCACCGTGGTGGCCGCCGTCCCGGTGACGGCAATGCTGGCCGGGACGCTCGCCGTGGCGCGGGCGATGTTCCTCTCCTCGCACGACCTGACGGTCGTCACGACGGTCTGCGCGATGGCCGCCGCGGTCTCGCTCGCCACGGCCCTGCTGCTCGGCCGGTGGGTGGTGGCGCGCAGCGACGCCCTCACCCGCGCCGCCCGTTCGTTCGGCGACGACGGCGGCTTCGCCGCCCCGGGCGGCGGCGCCACCGCGGAGCTGGCGGAGCTCGGGCGCGAACTGGCGGTCACGAGCGCGCGGCTCGCGGAGTCACGGGAGCGGGAGCGGGCCCTGGACGCCTCGCGGCGGGAGCTCGTCGCCTGGATCTCGCACGACCTGCGGACCCCGCTGGCCGGGCTGCGGGCCATGGCCGAGGCGCTGGAGGACGGGGTGGCCGCCGACCCGCCGCGGTACTTCCGGCAGATGCGCACCGAGGTGGACCGGCTCGACACCATGGTCGGCGACCTCTTCGAGCTGTCGCGCATCCACGCCGGGACGCTCGCGCTGCGGCCCACCCGCATGTCGGTGTACGACCTGGTGGGCGACGCCCTGGCCGGGGCGGGGCCGCTGGCGCGTGAGCACGGGGTGCGCCTGGTGGGCGACGGCGTCGACGCGGTCCCGGTGGAAGTGGACGGCAAGGAGATGTCGCGCGTGCTGGGCAATCTCCTCGTCAACGCCGTGCGCCGCACCCCGGCCGGCGGGACGGTCGCGGTGGCCGCGCGGCGCGCGGCGGACACGGTCGTTGTCTCGGTCGAGGACGGCTGCGGCGGCATCCCCGAGGGCGAGCTGGCGCGGGTCTTCGAGGCGGGCTGGCGCGGCTCGCAGGCGCGGACGCCGCCGGCGGGCGCGGGGCTGGGCCTGGCGATCGTCCGCGGCATCGTGGAGGCCCACGCGGGCCGTGCGACGGTCCGCAACGTGCCGGGGGGCTGCCGCTTCGAGGTCGTCCTCCCGGCGGCCGCGGGCTGACACCTGACGGATTCACCCGTCCGTGCCCCAACCATCACCCGTCCGGCCCCTATTCGAGTGATCAGCGCATGTGCGTGCGGCGCCCTGGGCAACCCTCAGGCGACCCGGGCGGCCGCACCACGACCTCACCCGGACCACACCAACACAGCTGATGGGGAAGGAACTTCACATGCGCCGCATCACCGCTGTCGTCCTGGGGGTCGCCGCCTGGTTCGGTATCCGCGCCGCCCCCGCGGACACCGACCGCTGACGGCCCGCCCCCGACGTCCGCACACCACCGCGGCCCACAGGCCGCCCGCGTCCCCGGCGCCGGCCTCAGGGCCGGTGCAGCGCGTGGCCGCCGAAGCCCCGCTCGCCGTCGGCCGCCGCCCGCCACCACTCCTCCGGCCCGCGCTGATCCAGGGCCGCCCGGTCCGGGGCCGACTGCACCCGGGCCCGGCCGAGCCGGCGTCCCAGCTCCACCACGGCCCGCCCGGTGGGCGCGCGTTCGGCGTCGCAGGCGGCCGCCGCGCCCGTCCAGTTCGCCGCGGAGCGCAGGCAGCGCTCCAGGGCCGTGGCGTCCTGCGGCGCCTTGACCGCGCCGCTGCCGGCGTGCGGCCGGGCGACGGCGGCTGCGCGCGTCGCGGCCCGGACGACGGAGCGATAGCCGTCGGCGCCGACGACCAGGTCGAAGCGCTTCTCCCGGCCGCCCGCCAGGCACAGCACGGCTCCGTCCGGCTCGGGCCGCACCTCCTCGGCGGCCGTGTCCTGGTGGTAGGCGACGGCGCCGGGCATGCGGCGCGTAACTCCTGCCGGAGCGAGCCCCAGTTGCAGGAGCGGAAGGGGAACGGCACCGCGCCCACCGTCCGTCCGGCGCGTGCACCGCCGTCCCGGACGATCCAGGCGCGCCGGGTCAGGCGCCGCCAGGGGATGTCCGGGGCCGGACGGCCCGCCGCCTCCAGCTCGGCGTAGCGCAGGTCGTGGACGGCGATGCCCACGCCGCGGTCCCGGAGCCTGCCCGCCGCCCGTTCGCAGACCACGACCTCCTCGGCCCCGGCCCGTACGGCGGCGTCCGCCGCGGCGCACCCCGCGAGGGATCCGCCCACGACGGCCCCTGTCCTCCGCGCATCCCCTGCCCCCTCGCCGTCCGCCGGGATCGTTGACACGACCCGCACGATTCCTTAGCGTCCTCCCCCACCGAAATGCCCCGGCCGACGCCCCGCTCGCGAACGGAACCTACCCGGAAGATCCGCTCCTTGGGAACGGACCGCCGAAGGCCGCCGCGAATACTTCGCCGCTCCACGAGTCGTTCGACGAGAAAGGGCCGACCGCCATGGCAGAGACGGAACCACAGCCGGAGCAGCGGGTCGGGTTCGTGCGCCGCATCGGGCTCTTCCAGGCCACGGCCATCAACATGAGCCAGATGTGCGGCATCGGCCCGTTCGTCACCATTCCGCTGATGGTCGCGGCCTTCGGCGGGCCGCAGGCCGTCATCGGCTTCGTGGCGGGGGCGGTCCTCGCGCTCGCCGACGGGCTGATCTGGGCGGAGCTGGGCGCCTCGCTGCCCGGGGCCGGGGGCAGTTACGTCTATCTGCGGCAGGCGTTCCAGTACCGCACCGGGAAGCTGATGCCCTTTCTGTTCGTGTGGACGGCGATGCTGTTCATCCCGCTCGGCATGTCCACCGGCATCATCGGTTTCGTCCAGTACCTGGGCTATCTCTGGCCGGACATGACGCAGGCGCAGGGCGACGTCACCGGGCTGGTCGTGATCGCGCTGATCGTCGGGCTGCTGTGGCGGCGGGTCGAGTACATCGCGAAGCTGACCGTCGTGCTGTGGTGCGTGATGATCACTTCCGTGGTGCTGGTGATCCTCGCCGCCTTCACCCACTTCAGCCCCGAGCGGGCCTTCACCTATCCGGCCGGTGCCTTCGAGCTGACGTCAAATCACTTCTGGATCGGCTTCGCGGCGGGGCTGACCATCGGCATCTACGACTACCTGGGGTACAACACCGCCGCCTATCTGGGCGCCGAGATCAAGAACCCCGGCCGGACCCTGCCGCGGGCCATCGTGTACTCCATCCTCGGCATCATGAGCATCTACCTGCTGCTCCAGATCGGCACCCTGGGCGTCATCGACTGGAAGCAGATGCTCGACCCCGCCTCGACGGCTTCCTCCTCCGTCGCCTCGGCCGTCCTGGAGGAGGCGTGGGGCAAGGCCGCGGCCAATACCGTCACGGTGCTGATCCTCATCACCGCCGTCGCCTCCGTCCTCGCCGGGCTGCTCGGCGGCTCCCGCGTCCCCTTCGACGCGGCGCGGGACAAGGTCTTCTTCCGCCCCTTCGGCAGGCTCCACCCGCGCCACCGCTTCCCGGTGCTGGGGCTGGTGTCCATGGGCGTCCTCACCTCCGTCGGCTTCCTGATCGGCCGTCACACCGACCTGGCGACGCTCATCCAGCTGCTGACGACCGTTATGGTGATCGTGCAGGCGCTGGCCCAGGTCCTGGCCGTGACCGTGCTGCGCCGCCGCCAGCCGGCGCTGCGCCGCCCGTACCGCATGTGGCTCTACCCGCTGCCCAGCCTGGTGGCGCTCGTCGGCTGGCTGGTCATCTACGGCTACGCGGATGAGAACTCCCCCGGCCGGCACCCCATCGAATGGTCCCTCGCCTGGGTCGCGGCGGGCTGTGCGGCCTTCCTGCTGTGGGCGCGCTACGAGAAGGTGTGGCCGTTCGGGCCGCGCGAGATCAGCGAGGAGTACCTGCGCGCGAGCGAGGCCGGCGCCGGTCCCGACGCCGACCCGGAGGCCGATCCCGGCCCCAAGGAGCCGACCCCGGTCTGATGCCGGGTCAGCGTCGCGGGAGCCGTTTCCCTCCCCGGCCACCTGCGGCGGAGCCGGGCGGTGATAGAAATTGCATCCATGCCTGTGAGCCCCTCCCCCTCGTCCTCTCCCCCGCGCGAGCCCGCCGCCCCGCGGCGCAGGCTGCTCTGGCACCGCCTCATATTCGGGCTCTGGTACCGGCCCGTCGAAACCCTCGACGAGGCCCGGGACCGGAGCGTCTGGGGGGCCGCCGCGTTCCTGTGCCTGGTCTGCGGAGCGCTGGGGACGATGGGGCGGGATTCCTTCTGGGGGCAGTGGCGCGTCAGCCCCGCCCTCGCGCTGGAGGCCATGGCCATCGCCGACGGGGTGCTGCTCCTCGCGAGCCTGCTGCTGGGCGTCGCCACGCACGCCATCGCGCGCCGCCTCGGCGGCAACGGCAAGTTCGGTCCCACCGTCACGCTGTTCGTCGTGCTGTTCTGGGCGACCGACCTGCCGCGCCTCGCGCTCGACGCGTGCCTGCCCGGCGACTCCTTCGCCGTCCGGGCGGCCGCCTGGACGACCTCGGGCTTCGGCTACGCCTTCGCCGCCCTGCTGATCCGCGGCCAGCACCACCTGCCCACCCACAAGGCCGTGGCGGCGGTGAGCGTGCAGATGCTGGCGGCGGTGGCCCTGCTGAAGTTCCCCACGGGCGTCGGCAGCTGAGCCGCGCCGCGTGCGGGAGGGGCGGGCCCCTGCCCCGATGTCACCCGGGTGTGCCGAACGCCGAAGGCCCGCCCGGTGCGACGGGGGATGCACACCGGGCGGGCTCGAGGACAGTTCTACCGCATCAAGGATGGGTTATGCACCAAAAATCTGTTCGGCTTTGCTCAGCCCCACCGAACGGGGAGCGAAATCAGGCCACGCGCGCGCATCGAGGGACGCCACTCCAGCTCCTCGCGCGGCACGTCGAGCGTGAGTCCCGGCAGTCGCTCCAGTAGCGCGGCCAGGGCCGTTTCGGTCTCCATCCTGGCCAGCGGCGCGCCGAGGCAGTAGTGGATGCCGTGACCGAGCCCGAGCTGCCCGGTCCGCGCGCGGTTCGGATCCAGCCGTTCCGGTTCGGCGAAGTGATGAGGATCACGGTTGGCCGAGGCCAGCGACAGCAGCACGGTCTCCCCGGCCGGCACGGTCACGCCGCCGATCTCGAGGTCCTCCAGCGGGAACCTGCGGATCGCCAGCGGCGCGGGCCCGTCCCAGCGGTTGATCTCCTCGACCGCCGCGCCCAGGCCGCCCGGATCCGCCCGCAGCCCGCGCATCAGCTCGGGGTGGTCCAGGAGGGCGAGCACCGCGTTGCCGATGAGCTGGACGGTGTTCTCGTAGCCGGCGAAGAGGATGAGGAAGGCCAGCGAGGAGAGCTCGTCCTCGGAGAGCCGGTCCGCCGTGCCGTCGCCCTCGCCGTCGCGGACGGCGATCAGGTCCGAGAGCAGGTCGTCGCGGGGGTCGGCGCGCTTGCTCGCGATGAGGCCGGTGAAGAAGCGCATCATGTTGCCCACGGCCTCCTTCATCAGGTGCGGCCGCCCGGGGTCCGGTGCGATCAAGGCGTCGGTCCAGGCCCGGAAGTCCAGGCGGTCCTCCTGCGGAACACCGAGCAGGTCGCAGATGACCGTGATGGGCAGCGGGGCCGCGTAGGCGGCGACCAGGTCGGCCCGCCCCTCGGCCTCGACGGCGTCCAGCAGTTGGCCCGCGACCTCCCGCACCGGTTCGCGGAGCTTGTCGACCCGGCCGGGAGTGAACGCCTTGGCCACCAGGCGGCGTACGCGGGTGTGGTCGGGCGGGTCCATGTTCAGCAGATTGGCGTCGAGGGCCGGGGGCAGCGAGAAACCGCTGTAGCCGCCGGGGGCGGCGTTGCGCTTGTCCAGGGAGAGCCGGGGGTCGGCGAGGGCGGCGCGCACGTCGTCGTAGCGGGTCACCAGCCACGCGGGCCGGCCGTCCGGGCCGGTGATCCGGTGCACCGGGGCCGCCTCTCGCAGCCGGGCGTAGGTGCCGTAGGGGTCGGTGATCAGCGCTGTGACGTCGAGGGGCGCGGACGCGCCGGTCAGGGCGGTGTTCTGCATGGCACCCGACTCTAGAGGGGTGGTTTCCCGGCACGGGCGGCCGGTGGTGCGGTCGTCGCGCACCGGTGGGGGTGACACGCACGGGCGGCGCCGGATCCGTATCTCGTACGGACCCGGCGCCGGCCTGTGGCGCAGGCGGCCTTGACCCCCGTCCATGGCCGCCCGGTCTGTGGGCCCACGCCGTCAGGGACGGCGTGCTGCGCTGATCTCCCGCAGTTCGGTGAGCACCGCGTCGACCATCGGATCGTGGTAGAGATCCGCGACGCGTGCCAAGTGTTCGTGTTCCTCCGCCGGATCGGCGCTGACGGTCACCACCACGCTGTCGGCGTGCGGCGTCGGCACATGGCCGGTGACCTGGTTCTGCAGGCCTCGGCGGAGTGCCGCGGCCTCCACCACCGCGGCGAGCCCGCGCTCGTCCAGGGCGGCGGCGGTGGCCTTCTGCCGGGCGATGTCCAAGGCCGCCGCCTCGACGTGGCGCCGGATGCCGCGCTGGATGTCGCGGATCTCGGCCATCTGGCGGTTGGCGCGCCACTCCAGGTCCGCGAAGGGCCAGCGGCCCGTCCAGCGGCGCTCGGTGAGGGTGACCTCGGGGGCGTGCGCGGTGACAGCCTGCCACAGCGGCTCCAGCCGGTGCATCCTGCGCCAGGCGGCGACCCGGGGGCCGGCGGCGGGCAGCGAGAAGCCGAGCAGGACCAGCAGCGCGGCGACCGAAGCGGTCATCGGCGCCACCCCGTTGGACAGCCAGTACACGTCGTGGCCGGCCCAGGTCAGGACGAAGCCGACCAGCTTGCACAGGCAGTACAGCAGGCCCAGCCAGCAGCCCACGGCGAGCGTCCGCAGGCCCTTGGAGAGCCAGGAGGGGCCCAGCTGCGCGGCGTAGCGGGGGCAGAGCGAGCCGAGCCCGGCGAGGCTCGTGCCGAAGATGGCCAGATACAGCACCAGGAACGCGACCACTCCGGGCTCATGGGCGTAGGCGGTGCTGAAGTCGCGCGGGTGCTCCACGTCGTCGGGGCGTCCGACGGCGAAGCAGACGATCGCGGCCGCCCAGGCCACGCCCACGGCCGTGACGGCCCACCGCGACCGCCGGGCGGCGCGGGCATGGGCCGCCTCGTCGCCCCGGCTGGTCCAGCGCAGGAGGAGCACCGTGGCGCCCGACGCGAACAGCACCACGGCGGAGTAGAGGAAGACCATGGCCAGGTTGGCCACGCCCGTCAGGCGGTCGAACGCGCGGTAGACGCTGGGCGCGGAGAACAGGAAGACGACGGGCACGCCCGAGGTCATCAGCGCGGTCAGGCCGAGGTCGACGTTGCCGCGGTCACGGAGCCAGGCGCGGGTCTTGTAGCCGACGATCGCCCAGGTGACGGCGCTGAAGGTGAGGTACAGAACGTCAAACACCGCCGGCGCCCCCTTCTCTCAGCTGCCTGCGCACGTGCTGCAGGGCGGGCCCGAGGGAAGCGGCGAGCTCGGCCGCCTCGCCCTCCAGGAGGGTCTCCTGGCCGGGCGGCGGGGGCACGACCTTCTCCATGAGGAGGGTGCCGAGGATCTCCGTCTCGCGCTCGGTGAGGTTGTCGTAGCAGTGGTGGCGGGCCAGCCCCATCGTCAGGCCCATGCGGCGCATGGCGGTCGCCACGTCGACGGAGGGCGTCCACACCTTGAGGGCGTCCTCGGTGACGGCCGGGTCCTGGTCGTGGCCGAGCAGGAGGTGGCCGAGCTCGTGCAGCACGATGTGGACCTGGTGCCAGGGCGAGGTCTTCTGTTCGTAGATGACCCAGTAGGCGTCGTCGGTGGTGGCGGTCATGCCCGAGACGACGCCGTCGAGGCTCATCGGGACCAGGCGGATGGTGCGGCCCACACGGCGCGCGACGACGTCGCACAGGCCCTGCAGATCGGTCGACGCGGGCAGCGCGAGCTCGTGGATGAGCTGCTTGCACCGGCGCCTTGTGCGCCCCACGCGCATGCCTGCACCGTCCTCGTCCTCGGTACGCCGCCAGTTGGTGAAGAGCCGGTCATCCGCCGTGACGGTCACGGGCGCTCCTCGCTGCCCGCGTCCGGCGGGTCGGCCGGGAGGTTCATCTGCTGCCGGAACTGGGCGATGATCGTATTGAGGCTGTCCTGGACCTCGGGCGGCAGCCCCACCGACCGCAGGGCGATCGCCCGCACGCGCTGATCCCTCATGGCGACGAGGAAGCGGACCTCCTCCTCCACCCGCTCGGCCTGGGAAGCCGAGAGATCACCCATCAGATAGCCGACCGGAACCGCGAAGAACTTGGCCAGGGCGCGCAGCACGTCCGGGCTGGGGTTGGCGCGTCTGCCGTTGCGCAGCATCGAGAGATACTGCTCCGTCAGACCCACCCCGCCGTACTCCTCGGTGCCGCGGCTGATCTCCTCGGCCACGTGCCCGTTGGTGTACGGCGCCCCGGGCGGATGCATGTTCGCGAACAGGTAGTTGAGCCGCTGCGCGAGCGGGCTGCTCACGTCACCTGCCGACCTGTCGCCCCCGGCTGCCATCCGTCCCGTCCTTATCGGCCGTTCTTCCCCCGTCACCTCACGGCCAGTTAAGCCGGAGGTTGCCGCGATCAGCATCCTGTCATGGGAGGAAGGTCTCGCACTAGTCCATCGCAGGTTACGGATGGGTGACCGGACTTAACCAGTGGTTGATAGGGGTGGCGGCTTGGGAGCGTTCCGGTGAATCCTGACGCTTTGCGGCCTGTTCACCCCCGCCCCCGGCGCAGGAGGATGACACGCTCGCCCCGAAGATGTCCCGCCCGGCCGGACCGTGGCGTCCCCGCGGCCGTGCGCCCGGGTGCCAGGGAGGAACCGTTGATGCCCAGACCCTTCGGCAGCCGGCCGCGAGCGCGCGGACCGCTCGCCCTCCGCGCGCTCGCGGCCGCGCTGTTCGGCCTCCCGGCCCTCACGGCGGGCCCGGCCGCGCTCGCCGCCGCCCCGGCCGGCCCGGAGACCGCGGCCACCGCCGTGGGCGCCGTCGGCGCCCGCGCGGCCGACGCCTATTGGACGGCCGGGCGCATGGCCGCGGCCCTGCCCGCGGCCGGCGGGAGACGGGCCGCGGGCCCCGCGGGGGCCGGGCGCGTACCGCCCGGCCGCCCCTTCGACGGGATCCCGCAGGTGGGGACGTTCTTCTGGACCGACGGCACGGGCACCGGGCGGTTCTGCGGCGGCACGGTCGTCCGCAGCCCGCACCGCGATCTGGTGGTCAGCGCGGCCCACTGCCTGCTCTCCCCCGACCCCCGGCGGCGCCTGTCGTTCGTCCCCCGGTACCACGACGGCCTCAAGCCGCACGGCGTCTTCCCCGTCGAGAAGATCCACATCGACCGGCGGTACCGCGAGCTGGGCACCGGCCGCGGGGCCCGCTGGGACTACACCGTCGTGCGGCTCGGCCCGCGCGCCGACGGCACCCGGGTGGAGAGCGCCGTCGGCGGCTTCCGCCTCGCGGCCGGCCCGGGCTTCACCCACCGCCGCGTCCGTCTCATCGGCTACCCGGGCAACAGCGACTCCACCCACCCCAAGCCGCTCGACTGCCTCTCCTCCACCCGCCGCTACACCAGCACCGATCCGGGGGCCCCGGGCGACTTCCTGGAGATCCCGTGCGCCGGTTATGTCGGCGGCACCTCGGGCGGCCCGTTCCTGGTGCGCGAGCGCGGCGGGTACGCGCTGATCGGTGTCATCGGCGGCTATCACACCGGTGGCGACACCCCGGACGTCTCGTACAGCTCGTACTTCACCGGGGACCTCACGGCGCTGTTCCGGCGCGCCGTGCGCGACGACCCGGCGACGGCCCCCTGACGACGCGCGGGCGCCCGTGGCCTTGAGGACCACGGGCGCCCGCGCCCTTCTCAGAACCGCTCGGCTACTGCCCGGGCGGGCGAGTGGCCCCGCGCGGGTGGCGGGTGAGGGTGTAGCCGCCCACGGCGGCGAGCGCGCCGAGCACCGTTCCGCCCACGGTCCACGCCCAGCGGTCGGACCACCAGCCGCCGTTCCAGCCGCTCTCCGGCTCCTTGACGGCCGCCGCGTGCAGGGGGGCGCCCAGCTCGCCGCCCTCGGCGCGCGCCCCGCCGGTGTCCTTCGCGTCCGCCGTGACCTCCGCCTTCACCGGCAGCCCCAGATCCTGGTCGGGGGTGTCGGTGACGGTGAGCCGGAGGTAGTAGGCGCCGGGCAGCGGGTCGTTGGCCCACCGCTCCGACCAGGGCCGGACGGTGCGCAGCGTGCAGGTCAGGGTCACCGAGGTGTCCTGCGCGGAGGCCCGCTGGGTGGCCTCGCCCGACGCGCACGCCTGACGGCGGCGCAGACCGTCGAAGACGTCGAGCTGCCAGGTGGCCGCACCGTGCCGGGAGGCCGCCTCGGGAAGGTTCACGGTGGCCTTGGCGGTCATCTTCTGGCCGGCTCCGGCGGGGAACTGCCAGTAGAGGTAGTCGCCCGTCGACGCGTTCGCCGTCGCCTTCTGTCCCTGCTCGACGGCGGTGGCGGTGCGGAAGGTGGTGCCCGCCTCCGTCGGCGCGTCCTCGGCCGCGGCCGGGGCGGCGGAGGCCAGCAGGGCCGCGCCGACGAGCAGCGCGGCGGCCGTCACACGAGTTCTGCGCATCAGTTCGCCCTCCATACCGCGACACGCCAGCGGGACAGCCAGCCCCACACCAGTCCGGTGAGCAGCCCGGTCACCACGAGTACGGCCAGCAGGATCCAGCCCCGGCCCAGGCCGAAGGCGGCCAGGTCGGAGGGGTTGTCGGGGGACTTCACCAGGTCGACGGCCAGTTCGACGGGGAGCCCGGGGTCACGCTTGACGGACGGGGGCGCGGAGAAGGAGTGGGAGACCTCCAGACACACGGTCCGCGGTTCCTTGTCGTCTTTCTTCTCGCCGATCGGGTAGCGCAGCCCGGTGGCCGCCACGTCCGTGCGCCCGCTGCTCGCGTCGGAGCCGCGGACGAGTTCCTGACCGCCCTGGCTGACGGCGCGCAGGAGGATGCCGTGGTCCCGGTCGACGGCGCGGTCGGCGCCGATGCTCGCGCCGGCGCGCAGTTCCTGACCGGGCTTCACCTTGACGCGGTACCAGCGGTGCTCGGAGAACGCCGCCCGGTCGGTCCAGAGGCCGGCGCCGAGCTCGGGCGCCTTGGCGCAGCTGTCCGCGCCCTGGGTGGCCTTGGGGGTCTCGACCGGCTGCTCGGCGCGGCGCACGAGCTGCTTGATGCGGCCGGAGAGCTCGTCCTTGTGCTGCACGGAGGTGTAGGTGCCGCCGGTGGCCTCGGCGATGCAGCTCAGCTGTTCGCGCGTCTTGTCGTCGCGGGCGAGGCCGAGGGTGTCGATCGTCAGGTGGGTGCCCTTGGCGGCGAGTTCGCGCGCCACGTCGCACGGGTCGGGCTGGCCGCAGGAGTCCTCGCCGTCCGTGATGAGCACGATCCGGCGGGTGCCGCCGTCGGTGCCCAGGTCCTGGTCGGCGCCGCGCAGCGCGTAGCCGATGGGCGTCCAGCCGGTCGGGCGGAGGGTCGCGACGGCGGCCTTGGCCTCGGTCCGGTCCACCGGGCCGACGGGGTACAGCTGCTTGCTGTCCCGGCAGCCGGTCTCCTTGTCGTCGCCGGCGTAGTTCGCCCCGAGGGTCCGGATGCCGAGCCGCACCCCGCCGGGCACCGCGTCGATCACTTCGTTGAACGCCTGCTGGGCGGCCGCCATGCGCGACTGGCCGTCCACGTCCCGGGCCTTCATCGAGCCGCTGACGTCCAGCACCAGCTCGACTTTCGGGGAATTCTTCGAGGGCCCGTCGGCGGCGCTCGCCGGCACGATGCCCCCGGCCAGGGCGGCGAGCAGAGCGCACGCGCCCGCCGCCAGCCGTCTTGTGATGATCATCCGAGGATCTTAGTGATCAGCGAGTGGCGGCCCAAATGCCCGGCGGGACCGCGCGGGCACCGGTCGGTACGTCACGCGCGCCGGCGCGCGGCGCGCCCCCGGCGCCGGGGCGACGGTGCTGCCGCCGTCCGGCGGAACCGGCGGTGCGTCCGCGCCGGCCGGTGCGGAGCATCGACTTCCGGGGCCGCCTTCCGGGGCCGGACGGGCCGGGCCCGCGTCCGGTCCGGGTCCGGGGCGCCCGTTCCGCACTACCCGCGCCGCCGGTTCCCGCCACCCGGGCTAGCCGATCTGACGGTATGACAGCACCCCAACGTGGGAGAAATCGGCTGACGAAGTCTGCGGCAGGCCGTCAGCGGGGAGTGGTGCTCACGCGCCGACAAAATATGACGAGCCGCCACAGAAGGAGAACCACGCATGTCGCTGAAGAGACGTCAGCCCCAGCCGTCCGGTCGTACGCTCGCCCGCACCGCCCTCACCTGGGGGGTGTCGGCCGCCGCCCTGCTGGCGATCGCGCCGGCCGCGGTCGCGCAGAGCAGCACGCCCACCCCGTCGACGCCCGAGGCGCCGCAGGCCCCGGTGGCGGCCGTCGAGAGCGTCCGTGCCGTACCGGCCGGTGACCGTGGCCACGACCACGACAACGGCCGGGACCACGACAATGGCCGGGACCACGGCCGCGGCCACGGCCGGGACCACCACAAGAAGATCAACATCCACAAGGCGATCGAGATCGCCGAGCACAAGATCGGTGGCGGCAAGGCCACCGGTGCGGAGCTGGAGAAGAAGAACCTCGGCGCCAAGCACGGCGGCAGCCGCTACGTGTGGGAGGTCGAGGTCAAGTGCGGCAGCAAGAAGTACGAGGTCCTGGTCGACCCGGACCACGGTGGCGTCTGGCGTGTCACTGAGGAGAAGAAGAAGAAGTAACGGCGGCACGGCTCGGGGGCGGGCCCCGCTCAGGCCGGGGCCCGCGCGTCACCGCCTCGCACGACCGGGCGGCGGTCCTGCACCGCAGGGCCGCCGCCCGGTCACGCGTGCGCCTCCGGCGGGCCTTCGATGGTGATCGTCTGTGGCGGCGAGCGCCCGGCGGGCGCGTCCTCGAACTCCCCCGGCTGCCCCCCTCAGCTACCGCTGGGGGAGCTTGAGAACACCGCCGCGCGGCGGTGGTGCACCCCGCACCCGCCGGCAGGTCCCGGCGCCGCGCTCAGCCGAGCGCCCCGGCCAGCAACGCGGCGGTCCGGGCCACCAGCTCGTCGTCCGCCGCGGCAGCGGCCTCGTGCCGGGTGGTCAGGACGGACAGGACGATCGGCGGCCGGCCGGGCGGCCAGGTGATGCCCGCGTTGTTGTTGGTCCCGTAGCTCCCGCCGCCGGTCTTGTCGGCCAGGGCCCAGTCGGCGGGGAGCCCCTTGCGGAAGCGGTTCACGCTCGTGGTGTTGGCGAGCATCCACCCGGTCAGCCGCTTCCGGTCCCAGGGCACGAGCGCGTTGCCGAGGGTGAGCCGGGCGTAGGTCTGCCCGATGGCGCGAGGGCTGGTGGTGTCGGTGAGGCGGTCCGGCTCGGCCGAGTTCAGCTGGGGCTCCCAGCGGTCGAGCCGGGTCACCCCGTCCCCGGTCGAGCGGCAGAAGTCCGTGACGGCGGTCGGACCGCCCAGCTCGCGGAGGAGCAGGTTCGCGGCGGCGTTGTCGCTCTGGGTGATGGCCGCGTCGCACAGTTCCGCGACGGTCATGCCGTGCGCGAGGTTCTTCTCTTTCCCCGTCTCGGGGGCGTACTCCGCCTTCTTGACGTCGTCCGCCGTGTAGTGGACGCGCCGGGCGAGGAACTCGCCGTGGCGGTCGAGGTCGCGCAGGACGGCGGCGACGGCGACGGTCTTGAACAGCGAACACATCGGGAAACGTTCGTCCGCGCGGTACAGCACGGTCCGGCCGGTGGCCGTGTCGTGGGCGTACACGCCCAGCCGGGCGGCGTGCGCCCGCTCCAGCTCTCTCAGCTGCCGGGAGAGGCCGGCTCCGGGCGTGGCGGCGTGGGCCGTACCGCCGGGCAGGGCGGCGGCGAACGCCGTCCCGGCTCCGAGGGTCAGTACGGTGCGGCGGGTCGGGCGTGCTCCTGCGGGTTCCACGGTCGGACTCTCCTCTTCCGCGATGATCAGGACGTTGTCCAGGACGCCCGGGCGGCTCGCGCGGTTTCGCTGCATATCCGCTCAACCTGGTCGGATCCCACCGTTCGCAGCGAACATTCCGTGCCCTGAAGGGCCTGTGGGGAGGGCTTCGTGATCTTCACAACACGGGGTCGCCTTCACGGAATGCCGACACCGCGCGCACAGGATGGCCGGTTCACGGGTACCGACGGAGCGGTTCCTCCAGTGGGATGTCCAGCGTGCCGCCCCGGCGGCAATGCGACCTGTCATGCGCTTATGTCATGTGCCCCGACGGGCCGGCCCGCAGTGCCGGCCCCCGTTCCTGGGAGTATGTCCGTGCGTACACGTTCCCGCGCCGCCGCCCTCGCCCTCGCCGCCACCGCGAGCCTGCTCGGCGCCACCGGCGCCGCCGAGGCGGCGCCGTCGGCCCCCTCCGCCCCTTCCGCTGCGGCCGCCGGGCTCTACCGGTACGTCAACGTGGCCACCGGCAAGTGTCTCGACGTCCGCGGCGGCTCCGACGCCAACGGCACCGTCGTCCAGCAGTTCAGCTGCAAGGGCGTCACCAACCAGCTCTTCGCGGAGCTGACGACCCAGCACGCCACGGTCAATCTGGTCTCCCGTGACAGCAACAAGTGCGTCGACCTGAGAGACAGCTCGGGCGCGGACGGCGCGGGTGTCCAGATCTGGGACTGCAACGGCGGCTGGAACCAGCAGTGGCTGTTCCTCGCCTTCCCCAACGGCGCCCTCCAGATCCAGAACGCGGCCAGCGGGAAGTGCCTCCAGGACGCGGGCCTGCCGAGCGGCAGCAGGCGCGAGGTCCAGCAGATGTCGTGCGCCGCGCTCTCCACCCAGGCGTGGCGGCGCGTCTCGGCGTAGGCGGGGCCCCGCTGGCTGAGGGTCCGTCGTTGCCGCCCGCGGTGGCGAGCGTTGCCGCCTACGGCGCGTCCGCTGTTGCCGCCTGCGGCGGCGAGCGTCCTGCGGGCGCGTCCTCAAACTCCCCCGGCTACCTCCCCCAGCTACCGCTGGGGGCACCTTCCAGCGGTAGCTGGGGGAGAGTGAGGACACCGCCGCGCAGCGGTGGTGCACCCCCACACCCGAGGGGGTGTCGCGCCGGGTACCGCTACGGTCACGGCATCAGCGGGAACGAGGAACCTGGAGCCGGAGACCATGGATCTGTTCGAGCTGCGTCTTGGGATGTACGCCACCGGACCGGACGCGCGAGCGCTCGCCGACCGGGCCCGCCGGCTCCTGGACGAGCACGCCGCGTCGGAGGCGTCCCCGGTCACGGCGTGGGCGCTCTCCCTCGTCGGCGGCGGCCGGCCTGCCGGGCCGGAAGGAGAGGGAGAGCCGACGGTGGCCGGGCTGTACGAGGAGCTGCCGGAGCAGTGGCGCGTGGAACACCCGGGGCAGGAGCCCGGTGAGCGGACTGTGACCGAGCTGCGCGTCGGCGTCCTCGGTGACACCGGGCAGCTGCGCGAGCTCCTCGACGCTCTCACGGCCCTCGCCTGCCCCGACCCCGTCCACCCGGGCCCGTGCCCCGTGCCGTGGTCGGCCGGCTTCAGCGAGCCGCTCGACGAGGAGTCCCGGGCCCGTCTCGAGTCCCGGTACGGCCACCTCCGCGGCTGATCCGTCCCGGCCCGCGGACCTCGCGCGGCGGGCCGGGGCAGGAGTCCTGAGAGCACCACGGCACCCAAGGAAGCCGGCCGGCGGCGTGCACCGGCCCGTTGTGCCCGTCCGGGCCTCCCGCCGGACGTACACTGCAAAGGTGCCGGGCAGGCCCCTGCTCCGCCCGGCCACCTGTTCGACCCTCTGGAGCCGGACCGACGGTGCGGCCACCCGCTGCTCGGCCGTGCGGCCGCCGGCGGTGAACAGGTAGCGAGGCCCGGCCGGTCCGGCCCACGGCTCGCACGCAGATATCCCCCTGCGGGGCCCGCTCGCCTTCACGCGCAATGCCGCCGGTGCCCCGGTCCCCGCTCCGCCCGTGCCCGCACGGCGCCGAAGAGGCCGGTACCCGCGGCCGGCACGACCCCCGGCTCCGCCGGGTCATGGTCATCAACGCGGTTTCCGGTGCACCGCCGCCCTCGCCACCCGGCCGGGCCGCGCGAGAGGTGTGCCGTCGGCCGCCTCCGAGGGGACAGCTGTGAAACTGAGCGCACTGCTTGACGGGCACGACCACCACATCCTCCAGGGCGAGGCGGACGCTTCGGTCACCGCGGGGATGACCTTCGACGCCCACCAGGTGGCACCCGGCTCGCTCTACATCGCGGTACCGGGCCACGAGGGCGGCGGCCCCGGCCTCGTCGCACGGGCGCTGGAGCGGGGAGCGGTCGCCGTCCTTGCCGAGGGCGGCGCCCCGCCACCGGCTGCGGGGGCGGGCGTGTGCGTGGCGCGGGTGGCGGACGTCCGGGCGGCCGCCGCGCTCGTCGCCTCCCGCTACTACGGCGAGCCCGGCAGCGCGATGGACGTCGTGGCGGTCACGGGTACGAACGGCAAGACGTCCGTCTCGTACATGGTGGAGTCGGTGCTGCGGAGCGCCGAGGGCGCGACGGTAGGGGTCATCGGCACCTCCGGCAGCCGGATCGGCGAGCAGGCCGTCCCGATGCCGCGGTCGGTGCTGTCCACCCCGGAGGCGCCGGACCTCCAGTACCTGCTGGGCCACATGCGCGACCGGCACGCGACCAGCGTGGTCCTGGAGGCCACGTCGATGGGCCTGCTGGAGCGGCGCCTGGACCACGTGCCCGTCGACGTCGGAATCTTCACCAACCTGACGCAGGATCATCTCGACGACCACGGGACGATGGAGAACTACAAGAACGCCAAACTCGGGCTCTTCAGGGGCCTGTGCGAACGCGCGGTGGTCAACGCCGACGACCCCGTCAGCAGGGACATCCACGCCCTGATGCCCGGCGCGGTCACCACCTACGGCCTGGACGCCCCGGCCGATTACCGTGCGAGCGACCTCTTCGTGGACGCCGCGGGCACCCGCTTCACGCTCCACCACGACGGCCGCAAGTACCCCGCGGCCGTCCCCGTGCCGGGCCGCTTCTCGGTCGCCAACGCGCTGGCCGCGCTGGCGGCCTGCCACCTGCTCGGCCACGACCTGCCCGCACTCGTGGCCGCTCTGGACCGGATGCCGCCCACGCCCGGGCGGTTCGAGCGGTACCGCACTCCCCGGGGCATCGGCGTGATCGTGGACTACGCGCACTCCCCGGACTCCCTGGAGCAGGTCCTCACCACCGTCCGCGGCTACGCGACCGGCCGGGTGATCACCGTGTTCGGCTGCGGCGGGGACCGTGACGTCACCAAACGCGCGCCGATGGGCGCGATCGCCGGGGCCTACTCCGACCTGTGCGTCCTCACCTCGGACAACCCGCGGGGCGAGGACCCCGAGGCCATCCTGGACCAGATCGCTCCCGGCCTCGCCGTCACCGGGACGCCCTTCCACCGGGTGGCGGACCGGCGGGCGGCGATCCTCTGCGCGCTGACCGCCGCCCGGCCCGGTGACGTCGTGCTGGTCGCGGGCAAGGGCAGCGAGCCCTACCAGATCACCGGCGACGCGCTGCTGCCGTTCGACGACATGAGCGTGGTCCGCGAGCTCGCCGCGGGGTGAGTGCCCCCGCACCGTGACCGGCACGGCGCGGGGGCGGCCGTCCCTACTCGTCGCCCTCCAGGCTGCCCTCGGTCTCCAGGAACGCCTGGCGGAGCGCTTCGAGGGTCTCCGCGTCCGGCTTGGCCCACATGCCGCGGCCCTCGGCCTCCAGGAGTCGTTCGGCGATGCCGTGCAGGGCCCAGGGGTTGGCCTCCTGGAGGAAGGCGCGGTTCTCGGGGTCCAGGACGTAGGTCTGGGCGAGCTTGTCGTACATCCAGTCGGGGACGACGCCGGTCGTGGCGTCGTAGCCGAAGAGGTAGTCCACCGTCGCGGCGAGCTCGAAGGCGCCCTTGTAGCCGTGGCGGCGCATCGCCTCGATCCAGCGGGGGTTGACCACGCGGGCGCGGAAGACGCGCGAGGTCTCCTCGACCAGGGTGCGGGTGCGGATCGTCTCCGGGCGGGTGGAGTCGCCGATGTACGCGGCCGGGGCCCTGCCCTTGAGGGCCTTCACCGTCGCGACCATGCCGCCGTGGTACTGGAAGTAGTCGTCGGAGTCCGCGATGTCGTGCTCGCGCGTGTCGGTGTTCTTCGCCGCCACCGCGATGCGCTTGTACGCGGTCTCCATCTCCTCGCGGGCCGGGCAGCCGTCCAGCTCCCGGCCGTAGGCGTAGCCGCCCCAGACGGTGTAGACCTCGGCGAGATCGGCGTCGGTGCGCCAGTCGCGGCTGTCGATGAGCTGGAGCAGGCCCGCGCCGTAGGTGCCGGGGCGCGAGCCGAAGATGCGGGTGGTGGCGCGGCGTTCGTCGCCGTGGCCGGCGAGGTCGGCCTGGGTGTGGGCGCGGACGTAGTTGTCCTCGGGGCTCTCCTCCAGCGCCGCGACCAGCCGCACCGCATCGTCCAGGAGGCCGATGACGTGCGGGAACGCGTCACGGAAGAAGCCGCTGATGCGCAGGGTGACGTCGATGCGGGGGCGGCCGAGCTCGGCCAGGGGGATCGGCTCCAGGCCGTTGACGCGGCGTGAGGCGTCGTCCCAGAGCGGGCGGACGCCCATGAGCGCCAGCGCCTCCGCGATGTCGTCGCCCGCGGTGCGCATCGCGCTGGTGCCCCACAGGGACAGGCCCACCGACTCCGGCCAGCTGCCCTCGTCGGTGCGGTAGCGGTCCAGCAGGGAGTCGGCGAGGGCCTGGCCGGTCTCCCAGGCGAGGCGGCTGGGGACGGCCTTGGGGTCGACGGAGTAGAAGTTGCGGCCGGTCGGCAGCACGTTGACGAGGCCGCGGAGCGGGGAGCCGGAGGGGCCCGCGGGGACGAAGCCGCCGGCGAGAGCGTGGACGGCATGGTCGATCTCGTCGGTGGTCGCGGCCAGGCGCGGGACCACCTCCGTGGCGGCGAAGGTCAGGATCGCGGCGACGCCTTCGGGCTGCCCCTCGGTGACCCGGGCCACCGCCGCCGGGTCCCAGTTCGCGTCCTCCATCGCCTGGACCAGGGCGCGTGCCCGTGCCTCCGCCTCGTCCGCGGTCGTGCGCGTCGCCGCCGACTCGTCGAGGCCGAGCGCCTCGCGCAGGCCCGGCAGGGCCGCCGTGCCGCCCCAGATCTGGCGGGCGCGCAGGATCGACAGGACGAGGTTGACCCGCGCCTCGCCGGTGGGCGCGCCGCCCAGGACGTGCAGGCCGTCGCGGATCTGGGCGTCCTTGACCTCGCACAGCCAGCCGTCGACGTGCAGCAGGAAGTCGTCGAAGCCGTCGTCGTCCGGGCGGTCCTCCAGGCCGAGGTCGTGGTCGAGCTTGGCGGCCTGGATGAGGGTCCAGATCTGGGCGCGGATCGCCGGCAGCTTCGCCGGGTCCATCGCGGAGATCGCGGCGTATTCGTCGAGGAGCTGCTCCAGGCGCGTGATGTCGCCGTAGGACTCGGCGCGGGCCATCGGCGGCACGAGGTGGTCGACGAGGGTGGCGTGGGCGCGGCGCTTGGCCTGAGTGCCCTCGCCGGGGTCGTTGACGAGGAAGGGGTAGACCAGCGGCAGGTCGCCGAGGGCGGCGTCGGGCCCGCAGGAGGCGGACAGGCCGGCGTTCTTGCCGGGCAGCCACTCCAGGTTGCCGTGCTTGCCGAGGTGCACCATGGCGTCGGCGCCGAAGCCGCCGTCGTCGGCGGAGGCGGCGATCCAGCGGTAGGCCGCCAGGTAGTGGTGCGAGGGCGGCAGGTCGGGGTCGTGGTAGATGGCGATGGGGTTCTCGCCGAAGCCGCGCGGCGGCTGGATGAGGATCAGGAGGTTGCCGCGGCGCAGGGCGGCGAGGACGATGTCGCCCTCGGGGTTGCGGCTGCGGTCGAGGAACATCTCCCCCGGCGGCGGCCCCCAGTGCTCCTCGACGGACGCGCGCAGGTCCTGCGGCAGCTTCCCGTACCAGCGCTTGTAGTCGGCGGCGGGGATGCGGACGGGGTTGCGGGCGAGCTGTTCCTCGGTGAGCCACTCCTGGTCGTGGCCGCCGGCCTCGATCAGGGCGTAGATGAGTTCGTCGCCGTCGCCGGACTCCAGGCCGGGCACGGGCTCGTCGGCCTCGTTCCCGAAGTCGTAGCCCTCCTCGCGCAGCCGGCGCAGCAGGGCCACCGCGCTGGCGGGGGTGTCGAGGCCGACGGCGTTGCCGATGCGGGAGTGCTTGGTGGGGTAGGCGGAGAGGACCAGCGCCAGGCGCTTGTCGGCCGGGGGGATGTGGCGCAGCCGGGCGTGGCGCACGGCGATCCCGGCGACGCGGGCGGCGCGCTCGGGGTCGGCGACGTAGGAGGGCAGGCCGTCCTCGTCGACCTCCTTGAAGGAGAACGGGACGGTGATGATGCGGCCGTCGAACTCGGGGACGGCGACCTGGGTGGCGGCGTCGAGCGGCGAGAGGCCCTCGTCGTTCTCCTCCCAGGCGCTGCGCGGGCCGGTCAGGCACAGGGCCTGGAGGATCGGCACGTCGAGGGCGGCCAGGGCGCCGGCGTCCCAGGACTCGTCGTCGCCGCCCGCGGAGGCGGTGGCGGGCTTGGTGCCGCCGGCGGCGAGGACGGTGGTGATGACGGCGTCGGCGGTGCCGAGCGCCTCGATGAGGCCGGGCTCGGGGGCGCGCAGGGAGGCGACGAAGAGGGGCAGGGGGCGGCCGCCCGCGTCCTCGACGGCCTCGCAGAGGGCGTCGACGAAGCCGGTGTTGCCGCTCATGTGGTGGGCGCGGTAGTAGAGCACGGCGACGACGGGGCCGGTGGCACCGGGCTTCGCCGCGCGCTCCAGGGGGCCCCAGGTGGGGGCGGGGGCCGGCGCCTCGAAGCCGTGGCCGGTGAGGAGCACGGTGTCGGAGAGGAAGCGGGCAAGCTGGTCGAGGTTGGCGGGGCCGCCGTGCGCGAGGTAGGCGTGGGCCTCGGCGGCGATGCCGATGGGGACGGTGGACGCCTCCATCAGCTGGGCGTCGGGCGCCTGTTCGCCGGTGAGGACGACGACGGGCCGGTCGCCGGCGAGGAGCAGGTCGAGCCCTTCCTGCCAGGCGCGGATGCCGCCGAGGAGGCGGACGACGACGAGGTCGGTGCCGTCCAGGAGGGCCGGAAGGTCGTCGAGCGCGAGCCGGGAGGGGTTGGCCGGCCGGAATGGGACCGGGCCTCCGTGAGCGGCAGCCGCGCGGGCGCTGAGCAGGTCGGTGTCGGACGTCGACAGGAGAAGGATCACGCGGCGCTCCCCAGGGCATGGAGGGTCGCCCGGGGCGTGCCGGACCGGAAAGTGCGCATGCGGCGGCTGGCCTTCCTCGGGGTCCGCGCCCCGGGCGGTTGGAGGACGGCGGGAGTTCCTGACTCGCGCGGCATCGCTGCCGTGCTCACAGTGGCGGGACCGTGCCGGAGTCTCACCGGCTTCCTCCCCTGTCGCCGTCGCTGGCGTTTGGCGGCCGGTAGCCGAAGGACGGGAACCGGTCGCCGCTCAGCATAGTAAGCGCTGGCAGGCGCCGTACGGGCCGGTGTGCCGGATGCGATCGTCGGTATGCTCGCCGCCATGTCCGTCACCCCCTCTTCCCCCTCGGACCGGGAGGAAACGACCGCCGCCGGGCGGGCGCCCCGGGTCCGTGGTGACGCCTGCCCGGGTGCGCTGCGGCTGCACGCCGCGGACGACGGGGCGCTGGCCCGCGTCCGCGTGCCCGCCGGGCTGCTGACGACTCGTCAGGCGTTGGTGCTGGCGGAGCTGGCCGAGGAGTTGGGCGACGGGAATCTGGACCTCACCTCGCGCGGCAACGTGCAGTTGCGGGGCCTCGCCGGCGGGTGCGGCGGCGCGCTCGGCGAACGGTTGCGCGAGGCGGGGCTGCTGCCGTCCGACCGGCACGAGCGGGTGCGCAACGTCGCCGCGTCACCGCTGTGCGGCCTCGACGGCGCCGGGCACGGGGACGTGCAGGGCTGGGCCCGCGAGCTCGACGGCCTGCTGTGCGCGAACCCGGAGGTCACCGAACTGTCGGGGCGCTTCCTGTTCGGCCTGGACGACGGCCGGGGCGACATCGCGGCCCTCGCCCCCGATGTGACATTGATCGCAGTCGGCGGCGGGCGGGCGGTGCTCTGTTACGCCGCCGCCTCCCCGGGCCTGCGGATCGCCGCCGCCGACGGGCCACGTGCCGCCGTCCTGGCGGCCGAGTGGTTCCTCGCCGAACGGCGCGCGCACGGCGCGACCGCCTGGCGGGTCAGGGAGCTGCCCGTCGAACACCGGCCGCGCGTCGACGCGTTGGGCCGGCGGCTCGCCGCCGCCGGCATCGCCGCGGAACCGGCCGCGGTCGCCCTCCCGTCCGGCGCCCCGGTGGAGCCCGGGCTCGTCGACGGCCCGGGCGGGACCACCGCCCTGTCGGTGGGGGCGCCCCTCGGGCGGCTGACGTCCGCCCAGTGGCGGCTTCTCGCCCGCACCGCCGTCGCGTACGGGAGCGGCGAGCTGCGTGTGACACCCTGGCGCGGCATCGTCGTCCCCGGCCGCCCCGCCGGGGAGCCCTCCGGGCCCGGGGCTCCGGCGCGGCTGGCGGCCCTCGCGGCGGCCGGTCTGGTGACCTCCGCCGCGTCGCCCTGGCACCGGGCGGGCGCGTGCGCGGGCCGGCCCGGCTGCGCCAAGTCCCTCGCGGACGTACGGGCGGACGCGGCGGCCTGCCTCGTGGCGGACCCGGGACACCGGGGCCCGGCCGGGCTGCCGGTGTACTGGTCCGGGTGCGAGCGGCGCTGTGGCCGGCCCGGCGGCAGCTGGGTCGACGTCCTGGCGACCGCCGACGGTTACGAGGTCACCGTCCGGGCCCCCGCGGCCGGCACCACGGCACGGGCCGCCTCGGCGGCGGAGCTGGCCGGGGCGGTGGCGGCCGCACGGTCTGCACCGGCACCGGCCCGGGCATCAACGGCATAGCAGGACAAGGCGCTCCCCTACGGAGCCACAGCCCCAGCGGCTGACGCGGTACGACCCCCAGAGCGAAACAGCGAGCGAGGCAGAGTGTTCGACTACGAAAAGGACGGCGCGTCAATTTACCGCCAGTCCTTTGCCACCATCCGCGCCGAGGCGGACCTCGGCGCCCTGCCGCCGGACGTCAGCCAGGTCGCCGTCCGCATGATCCACGCCTGCGGGATGGTCGACCTCGTACGGGACCTCGCCTTCAGCCCGCAGGTCGTGGCCCGCGGCCGGGCGGCGCTGCGCGCCGGGGCGCCGATCCTGTGCGACGCGAACATGGTCGCCAGCGGCGTCACCCGCAAGCGGCTGCCCGCCGGCAACGAGGTGCTGTGCACCCTCGCCGATCCGTCCGTACCGGAGCTGGCCCGGCGCATGGGCACCACGCGCAGCGCCGCCGCGCTGGAGCTGTGGCGCGACCGGCTCGACGGGGCGGTCGTCGCCGTGGGCAACGCGCCGACGGCCCTCTTCCGGCTCCTGGAGATGATTGCCGAGGGGGCGCCCCGCCCGGCGGCCGTCATCGGGATACCCGTGGGCTTCATCGGTGCCGCCGAGTCCAAGGACGCCCTCGCGGACAGCCCCCTGGGCCTGGACTACCTGGTGGTGCGGGGCCGGCGCGGAGGCAGCGCCATGGCCGCGGCCGCGATCAACGCGATGGCGAGCGAGGAAGAGTGAACGAGCAGCCTATGACGACGGGCCGGCTGTACGGCGTGGGCCTCGGCCCCGGCGACCCGTCCCTGCTGACCCTGCGGGCCGTCGAGGTCATCGCCGCGGCCGACGTCGTGGCGTACCACAGCGCCCGGCACGGCCGTTCCATCGCGCGCTCGATCGCCGAACGCCATCTGCGCGCGGACCACATCGAGGAGCGGCTGGTCTACCCCGTCACGGTGGAGACCACCGACCACCCCGGCGGCTACCGGGGCGCGATGGAGGAGTTCTACGAGGAGGCGGCCGCCCGGCTGGCCGCGCACCTGGACGCCGGGCGCACGGTCGCGGTGCTCGCGGAGGGCGACCCGCTCTTCTACAGCTCGTACATGCACATGCACAAGCGGCTCGCGGACCGCTACCCCACCGAGGTGATCCCGGGTGTCACCTCGGTGAGCGCCGCCGCGGCGGCCCTCGGCACACCCCTGGTGGAGGGCGAGGAGGTTCTGACGATCCTGCCGGGCACCCTGCCCGAGGAGGAGCTGACGGCCCGCCTGGTCTCGACCGACTCCGCCGTCGTGATGAAGCTCGGCCGGACGTTCCCCGCCGTGCGGGGCGCCCTGGAGCGCTCGGGCCGACTGGCGGACGCCCGCTACGTCGAGCGGGCCACGATGCCGGGGCAGCGCACGGAGGCGCTGGCGGAGGTGGACCCGGAGTCGGTGCCGTACTTCTCCGTGGCGGTCCTGCCCAGCCGCGTCGACGCGAAGCCCGCGGCCGGGCGCGGCGAGGTCGTCGTCGTGGGCCTCGGCCCGGCCGGCCCGCTGTGGCTGACGCCCGAGGCGCGCGGCGAGCTGGCGGCGGCTGAGGACGTCGTCGGCTACAGCACGTACGTCGACCGGGTGCCCGTCCGGCCCGGCCAGCGGCGCCACCCCTCGGACAACAAGGTGGAGTCCGAGCGCGCCGAGTTCGCCCTCGACCTCGCCCGGCAGGGCCGGCGGGTCGCGGTGGTCTCCTCCGGCGACCCGGGCGTCTTCGCGATGGCCACGGCGGTGCTGGAGGTCGCCTCGGAGGGCCCGTACCGCGAGGTGCCGGTCCGGGTGCTGCCGGGCATGACGGCGGCCCATGCGGCGGCGTCCCGGGCGGGGGCGCCGCTCGGCCACGACTACGCGGTCGTCAGCCTGTCCGACCGCCTCAAGCCGTGGGAGGTCATCGCTTCCCGGCTCCGCTCGGCGGCGGCGGCGGACCTGGTCCTGGCCCTGTACAACCCCGGCTCCCGCAGCCGCCTCTGGCAGGTGGGCAAGGCCCGCGACTTGCTGCTGGAACACCGCACGCCGGACACGCCGGTGGTGCTGGGCCGCGACGTGGGCGGCCCGGAGGAGAGCGTACGGATCGTCACGCTCGGGGAGTTGGACCCGGAGCAGGTGGACATGCGCACGATCCTGATCGTGGGCTCGACGCAGACGCGGGCGGTCCGGCGGGGTGTGGACGGCACGGAGGAGATCGTCTGGACACCGCGGCGGTATCCGGAGGGGTGAGGTGGGCGCCCCACCGGCGGCCGGGGGGAACCGGCTGCCGATGGGGCGCGTTCAGCGGCTCTGCGGGACGAGGGGTGGGAGGAACGGGGCAGCGGGACGTCGGCGGCTCCGGGTCAGCCGTGCCCGCTCGGCCGAGCCGGCAGGGAACCGTCACGGTTCACCCGGTCGGCTCAGGCGCCCGGCATGTCGTAGACAGTGACGGGAACGCCCTCTTCCACCAGGCGGGTTCGCAGGAGCGGCTCGACGCGGTCCCACGTGCCGCCGGCCAGGCCGCAGCCGATGCGGGGCATGTGGGCGGAGGCGCCGAGGCGTATGCAGTGCCCGGCCAAGGTGTGCAGGGCCGCGTCGATCGCTTCGTAGCGTATGGGCACCCCGGGCCGCCCACGGCGGGCGACACCATGCTGACCGATCATGTTCGCCACCCACCTGCCGGGCCCGTCCGACCCCACCGGGACGAGCTGGACCGCCCCCAGGGCGAAGTCGCTCCCCGGCTCGTCGCGGCCCCGGTACCAGGCACGATAGGCGGATTCCGGCTCCGGCCACCGCCGGGACACCGCCTTCACGAACCCCTTGCCCCAGCCGCCCGCGTCGTTGCACACATGCGCCGGCACCATGGGGCCGGCGCCCTCCGGAGCCGTCGCGTCCCCGCTCGTATACCGCACCTTGTTGGTCACCGTTCCACGGTAAGGACGACCACTGACAATCGAGGATCCGCGGCGGCGGGCGGCACCGCGCCGGGCGGGCTCCGGAGCGCCGGCGGCGGCACCCGTCCGGCCGGCACCGGGCTGATGGCCCCTCAGGGGCCGGGCGGGCTCCGGGCGCACGGCTGGGCCGTTGGGGTCATGGCTCACCGTGAAATGGGTGATGTGCCGGTAATGTATGGGGTTACCAAGCGCTTTGCCGGGACCGTTCCGTGCTTCGTGGGTCACTCCATGGGGTCCACGAACGCTGGGCCCCGGGAAGGGGTGGCCGATGGGCTCCTACGGTCCGGAGGGTCACCGCGGCGACAGGTGGGACCGGCTCTACCGCTGGGCCCGCTGGCTCGGCCCGCTCTACACGGCCGTCAGGGCCGTGCGGGAGTGGGTCTGACCGTCACCTGACGCGAAAGGCCCCGGCCCGGTGGGTCGAGGCCCCGCGGTGATGTAGAGAGCCTCATCCCCAACGGCTTCGCGGGCTACGGGGGCGGGGCTCTCGCTTTGCACGGCGTGCTGCACGGCCGGACGGCACGTCGTATATGCCGAACCGACATCGCACACTAAACACCGTGAGGCAGGGGCTGTCAAAGGTTCCGCGCGCCGTCGCCGAGTCGCCGACAGGCGACCCACACCCCCTCCCACCTGCGTAAACGTCGGCGGTTAGGCACGCTGACACGCCGTGCTCCCCCCGCGTGGCGAGCGAGGGGCCCCGGCCGGGTCAGGAGCCGAGCGCGTGGCCGGTCGTGGCGTCCACGTGGTCCGGGATCGCGTCGTGGCGGTCCCCCACGGTCGGCGTTCCCGTGGGCTCGAACAACAGGAGCGCAGCACCGGCCGGAGCGTGCGGCTTGTGCTCGGTCCCCCGGGGGACGGTGAACACCGAGCCCTGCGGGAGCACGACCGTGCGCTCCCCGGCGGGCTCGCGCAAGGAGATGTGCAGTTCGCCGTCGAGCACCATGAAGAACTCGTCGGTGTCGTCGTGGACGTGCCAGATGTGTTCCCCCTCCGCCTTGGCGATGCGGACGTCGTAGTCGTTGACCCGCGTGACGATGCGGGGGCTCCACCGGGCGTCGAAGGAAGCCAGCGCCGTGCTGAGGGAAACAGGTGCGTTGCTCATGAAGATGATCCTTCGTCAGTCACCCGGGCGGCGTAAGTGCTAGGAATCGCACATGACGAAAGAATCCTCGCAAGCGGAACGGGGGACGGCCCCGCACCGGGTCGTCGTGATCGTGGACGAGAACTCGAACCCCTTCGAGCTCGGCTGCGCGACGGAGGTCTTCGGCCTCCGCAGACCCGAGCTCGGCCGTGACCTCTACGACTTCGCGCTCTGCTCCCCTGAGCCGGGCACGCTGATGCGCGACGGATTCTTCACCCTCACCGGCGTCGCGGGCCTGGAGGCGGCCGACTCCGCGGACACGTTGATCGTTCCCAACCGGCCCGACGTGGAGGTGCCGCGCCGCCCCGCCGTGCTCGACGCCGTCCGACGGGCTCACGCGCGCGGCGCGCGCCTGATCGGCTTCTGCAGCGGCGCCTTCACCCTGGCCGAGGCCGGGGTTCTCGACGGGCGCCGGGCCACCGCCCACTGGCAGTGGGCGGACGCCTTCCGGGCCCGCTTCCCCTCCGTCCGGCTCGAAGCGGACGTGCTGTTCGTGGACGACGGGGACATCCTCACCGCCGCCGGGAGCGCGGCCGCGCTCGACCTCGGGCTGCACGTGGTCCGCCGCGACCACGGCGCGGAGGTCGCCAACTCCGTGAGCCGACGCCTGGTCTTCGCGGCCCATCGGGACGGTGGGCAGCGGCAGTTCGTGGAGCGCCCGGTGCCCGACCTGCCGGACCACTCCCTGGCCCCGGTCCTGGCCTGGGCCCAGGAACGGCTGGACACGCCCCTCACGGTGTCCGACCTCGCGGCACGGGCCGCGGTCAGCCCGGCCACCCTGCACCGGCGCTTCCGGGCACAACTGGGCACGACGCCGCTGGCCTGGCTCACGGGAGAGCGGCTCGCCCTGGCCTGCCGGGTGCTCGAACGGGGCGAGTCCCCCTTCGACGTGGTGGCCCGCCGCAGCGGCCTCGGCACGGCCGCCAACCTCCGCACCCTGCTGCGCCGCGAGACGGGCCTGACGCCGTCGGCGTACCGGCGGCGGTTCGGGGTGGGGGCGGGATGCCGGACGTGATCGGAAAAGTGGTGTCGGTGACGCGCTTTTGCACATAAGATCGCACTTCGCCTGCCGGTGTCGGCTCCCCAGGCGCGGAACCCTTTCCTCCTCCCACCCGCAAGGGCGGCTGTCGGGCGTTCCGCCGAGAACGACGCCGGAGTTCCTTTTCGACGTTGAGTGAAGATGGGTAGTGCTTTGAGAACGTTCCGCGGTAGTTCCCTGGTTGTCGTGGCGGCCGGTCTGGTGCTGGGTCTGACGGCCTGTGGAGGAGGCGGTAACGGCAAGGCTGACCCCGTCGCCGACCTGAAGGCCGCGGCCGGGAAGGCGGCGGAGCAGAATTCCTACAAGGCCAAGGGCACGAGCAAGGACCACGAAGGCGAGACCTCGCTGGAGATGCTCTATTCGGAAAAGCCGTGGGCCTCCGACCTCAAGGGCACCGGCCCCAAGTCGGCCGACAACCCGACCGGCGAGATCCGCATGATGAACACCGGCGGCAACCTCTACATCAAGAGCGGTGAACCCGTCGGCGGCAAGGCATGGATGAAGGTCGAGGTCGGCGAAGCACGTCAGGCCCCCAAGTCTGATTCGATGCGCTCCGCGGGCCTCCAGGCCGCGGTCCTCGCGACGTCGAAGGACGTCAAGAAGGTCGGCGAAGAGAAGGTGGGCGGGCGCAAGACCACCCACTACAAGGGAACAGTCACCCTTTCGGAACTCGCGGCGTACAAGGGCGACCTGCTGACGGAAAAGCAGCGGGACAGCTATGCCCAGCCCGCGATGTACGGCGGCGCGAAGACGCTCGACCTTGACGTATGGGTGGACGCGAACGACCTGCCCGCGAAGACCAGGGAATCCAGCAAGGGCTCCAAGGGCGAAAGCACCACGACGCTCGAGTTTCTGGAGTACGGCCTCAAGGTGAACGTACAGCCGCCGCCGGCCGGCGAGGTGGCGTCCATGAAGGACATGATGAAGGGATAGCCACATGTGTGGTCGAGCCGAGAGGAACTGGCCCCAGGGGCCGTCATGACTCACCGCATGAAGCCGCCGGCCGTCCTGAAACGGGCGCTCGGCACGTGGCCCTGTCGGCTCGCCCTCGCCCTGGCGTTGTGTGTGCTCATTCCTGTCGGTTGCACCGTCATCGTCGGGGCCGTATCGGACGGCTGTCCCGAGCCGAATCCCCTGGTGCTGGAGCGTCACCTCCCCGGTACGTACACCGGCCCTCATGGAATGAAGATCCGGCTCGCCCCCGGTGCTCCCCGTGACGAGGGAGCGGACACCCTGCGTGTGGAGAAGTGGCCGTTCGATCTCTTCGCCGTCGACAGCACGGGCAAGGCGGGGCAGGACAGCGCCGGCAAAGCGCGGCTCTTCGACGGCTCGGGGGACTGGAGCTACGCCGAGGCCGAGACCTCCGCCGGGAAGTACCCAAGACTCACACTGCACTTCAACGAGGGGACCCCCAAGGAAGACGTGCCCTCCACGGACCAGCACCTGATGGTCGGCGGGACGCCGGACAACCCGGAACTGTACGAGGATGAGGTCGCCGGAGGCTGCACCAACGCCACGTATCGTCGGACAGGGAGTTGACCGCATCGGTCGGTCACATCGTCCGCCTGAGCTCGGCCAAGGGGTCTTCCGTCAGCCGGACCGGCTTCGTGAGGGCGGCCTCGAAGGCCCGCCGGGCGAAGGTGTACGGGCATTCTGACGGGCGCCGGCCACGCTCGCCAGTGAGTACGGCGTGGTCAGCCGTCCCGCGGGCCCCTCGGTTCCGCGCGGCCCACGATCGTGCCCGCGCGGTCGATGCAGATCACGTCGACCGTGACCGGCGCACCCCGCAGGACCGCCAGCGCCTCGTCCCGTGCCGTGGCCGCCACCAGGTCGCCGAGCGGGACGCCGCGCGCCGCGCAGCGCTGCAGGGCGTCCAAGCCCGTGTTGGCGCCCGCGACCGCCGCCACCAGTTCCTCGTCCGCGCCGGCGTGGCGGGCCAGTTCGGCCAGGAAGCCCTTGTCCACCTGGGAACGGGCCGAGTGCAGGTCGAGGTGGCCCGCCGCCAGCTTGGAGAGCTTTGCGAAGCCGCCCGCGATCGTCAGCCGGTCCACCGGGTGGCGGCGTACGTACTTCAGTACCGCCCCCGCGAAGTCGCCCATGTCCAGCAGGGCGTCCTCCGGCAGGCCGTGCACGGCCACCGCGACCTTCTCCGACGTCGAGCCCGTGCAGCCCGCCACATGCGTGCGGCCCGCCGCACGGGCCACGTCCACACCGCGCCGGATGCTGTCGATCCACGCCGAGCAGGAGTACGGCACGACGATGCCCGTGGTGCCGAGGATGGAGATGCCGCCGAGGATGCCCAGGCGCGGGTTCCACGTGGAGCGGGCGATCTCCTCGCCGTGGTCGACCGACACCTCGATCTCCACGTCGCCCGTGCCGCCGTGCCGGGCCGCGACCTCCGCCACGTGCTCCCGCATCATCTGCCGGGGCACCGGGTTGACCGCGGGTTCCCCGACGTCCAGCGGCAGCCCCGGCCGGGTGACGGTCCCCACTCCGGGGCCCGCCCGGAACACCACTCCGGAACCGGGCGGCAGCGGCCGTACCGTCGCCCGGATCAGCGCGCCGTGCGTGACGTCCGGGTCGTCGCCGGCGTCCTTGACGATCGCCGCCATCGCCCGCCCGTCCCCCAGCTTCTCGGCGGCCAGGGCGAAGGCGGGCGTCTGCCCCTTGGGCAGGGTGATCGTCACCGGGTCGGGGAAGTCGCCGGTGAGGAGCGCGGTGTACGCGGCCGTGGTGGCCGCGGTCGCGCAGGCGCCGGTGGTCCAGCCGTGCCGCATCCCCGTGTGCGCGAGCTGCGCGCCCCGCGCGCCGGTGGGGGCCTGGGACTCAGCCACGCGGCACCGCCGCCGCGGCGCGTCCCCGGCCGGGGCCGGGCAGGCCGGGCCCCGTACCCTGACCAGTCGGTGCCACGGCGGCACCGGCCGGGCCGGACGCGGACGACGCGCCGCGCACCCGGCGGACCCGACACGGGAGAGCAGCGGTGCACAGGCCACGCCACGTCCTGATCCTCGGCGGCACCACCGAGGCGCGGCGGCTCGCGGACGTCCTGGCCGGTGACCCCGCCCTGCGCGTCACCAGCTCACTCGCCGGACGCGTCGCCGAGCCGCGGCTGCCGGCGGGGCAGGTGCGGATCGGGGGGTTCGGGGGGCCCGAGGGCCTGGCCCGCTGGCTGCGCGAGCAGCAGGTGGACGCACTCATCGACGCCACCCATCCTTTCGCCGGCACGATCAGTTTCAACGCGGCACGAGCGGCCGCCGGGGTCCATGTTCCCCTGCTCGCCCTCCGCCGCCCCGGCTGGGTCGCGGGCCCGGGCGACGACTGGCACCCGGTCGGCTCGCTGGACGAGGCGGCGCGGGTGCTGCCCACGCTGGGGGAACGGGCGTTCCTGACCACGGGCCGGATGGGCCTGGCCGCCTTCGCCCACCTAGAGAATATGTGGTTCCTCATGCGGTCCGTGGACGCCCCCGAGCCGCCGGTGCCGCCGCGCATGGAGGTCCTGCTCGACCGGGGGCCCTTCACGGTCGAGGGCGAGCGGGCGCTGCTGCGGCGGCACGCCGTCGACGTCCTCGTCACGAAGGACAGCGGGGCGGCGGCGACGTCCGCGAAGCTGGTCGCTGCGCGCGAGGCGGGCGTGCCGGTCGTGGTCGTCCGCCGCCCGCCGGCCCCGGAGGGGGTACCGGTCGCGGAGGACCCGGCGGGGGCGGCGGCGTGGGTGCGGGGTGTTCTGGCCGGGTTCGGGTGACGACCGGCCGGTCGGGCTTCGGTGGCCGGGCGCGGGCGGGTTCCCCGATTCAGCACCGGTAGTACTGCGGGGCCCCGTCCAGCCGTTGCGGCTGTTGCCGACTGAGCGGCACGATGCCGTGCCTGTCTCTGCAGTCCTCGCACGCGTAATAGTGGCAGGCCACGCAGTCGCCATCGACCGTACCTACCGCTACGGTCCCCTCCCGACTCTCCTTGCACCACGAGCACCATCTCACTGCCGCTCGTCCTCACTAGCGGTAAGTTGCCACACGGCGTAGGCGTCGCACAGCATCCGTTCGCCCTCGGGCGGGGGCAGAAGCCAGTGCACGCCTGGTGGGTCCGTGCGGTGAGGGGCCGGTACCGCGATGCTGTGCGACGAGCCGATGCAGAGGGCGTCGCCGTCCCACCCTTCGGCGGTGCCCGGCGGTACGAGGGCGTAGTACCAGCCGAGCGGGTCGGCGATCACGGCGGAGTGGACTCCGCGCTCGCGGAACGCCCGCTGCGCGCCCTGGTCCCCCGGTTCTCCGGCAAGGTTCTCCACCGCCGACGCGGCGATCTGGACGGCATCGAAGAGATGCCCGGTGAGCGCCTGAACCGGCTGCCCCTGCTTCCATGCCTGTCGGCCGGAGGGGAAGAGCAGTCCCTGGGACAGCCACCCGCCCACACCCTGGTCGGCGCCGCTCACTGGGGCCTCCGGTGGGTGAGCAGGTCGCGTACCAGCTCCGGAGGGCAGAGCTGAGCCCGGTCCGTCGGAGGAGGCAGGATCCAGTAGGCGCCGGGCGGCTCGCGGCGGGTGGGCGGGGGCGCGGTGACGTAGTGGCTCGGGTAGCCGCGGCCGCGGCATTCCGTCCGGGGCTCGGCCCAGGTGGCGCTCGTGCCGGGCGGTACGAGCAGGACGTAGTCGAGCCGGGTCCGGGGGACGATGACGCCGTGGGTGAGACCGGCGTCGCGGAGGTGGGCCTCGACGGCGTCACGGTCGCGGATGACCAGCGCCCTCTCGACCAGGGGAGCCGGGAGGTACAGGGCGTCGAAGTGCTCGCTGACGCGGATGCCGGCACTGGCTCCCCGGGCCCAGGTGTCACGGGCGCGGTACGGGAGGTCTGTGCGGCACAGGAGCCAGCGGGCGGCGTCCCAGGTGGTGTCGGGGGAAGTCTGGGTCATCGCGTCACCTCGGGCCGATGGCAGGTGCACTTGCAGGGAAGCGGCTCCGTCTGAGCCGAGCGGGAAGGCGAGCCGATCCGGCGCAGCGGTGTCGCCCCGAGGCAGTCCCGGTGCCGGCCGATCCGACAGCTCTCCGTGGTGTGCGAGTGGGAGGGGCGCGTTACCGGCACCGGCGCACCCCACTTGGTTGCACGGCTCGGCACCGGTCTTGGCCGTGCCCTGTTCTCTTGGGGTGCTTCGTCATGGCCACGCTCCTCCTCTTCTCATGCGGTCCCATGAACAGAGAACTGCGTGTGCGATCCATGCGGCGGACTCCGGGCCGGACTTTGGCGGACTTTTGGACGGTCTTCCTGGAAAGCGGACCTTCGGCACCGGCCGCAGTCGCTACGGTCGGTACCCGCAGGCTCATCGGGGGTACAGATGACGGAGCAGGACACGCCATTCGCTCGTGAGTGCGCGGCACGGGGATGGGATCAGCCCACCGCCTTCTTACGGGCTTTCCAGGAGACGGCCCGCATGGTCGGCGAGCAAGTAGCCTTAACCGACCGACAGTTGCGTCGGTGGCGCCGACCCGGCCCCCCACGACCTCGTGCCCGAGCCTGGCGGGTGCTGCACGCAATGTTCGGCATGAGCCCCCTGGCCATGGGATTTCCGGGGCCAGAGCCCGATGCGGTGGAGGCGGCGGGCAGACAGGAGGAGGGGACGCGTGTGGACCGACGTCATTTCGTCGCCGACACGCTCGGCACCGCTGCCGGCCTCACCCTCGGGCCGTCGACGGCGATCGGCACGCCGCACATCACTGAGCTCCGCGAAGGTCTGCGCTCGCTCTACACTCTCGATGACGCCTACGGGGGCGACGCCGTCAGGTCACTTGCGATCCGCCATCTGCGCCGGATCCGCCGCATCATCAACAATGGGACGTACCCGGATACCATCGGCCGTCAGCTTCAGCTCCTCGCAGGAGAGACTGCCGAGCAATGCGCATGGCTCTTCTACGATGCAGACGATCAGGAGGCCGCGCGCCGGTATTGGGGCGAAGCGCTCACCGCCGCCACCGTGCTGGGTGATGACGGCCTGGAGATTCTCGTGCTCGCCAGCCTCAGCATGCAGGCCGTTCACGAGAACCGGCCGCGTGATGGGTATGACCTGGCCCGCGCCGCTTACCACCGCGCTGCTCCTCTGGGATCACCGACCCTGCTGTCCTTGATCGCCGCCCGCGAAGCACGCGCTTTGGCCCGGATGAGGGATCACAGGGCAGCCCGGGGCCGGCTCGCGGAGTCCATGCGGCTGGCCGATCGGCCGGGGCGGCCGGCACCCGAGTGGGCGGCCTTCCATGGGCATGCAGAACTTGATTACACACACGGCTTACTCAACGCCGAGGCGGGGCACCATCGGGCCGCCGTCCCCTTTCTGCGTGCTGCGCTCGCCCATCAAAACCGTACGTACGGCCGTAATCGGGCTTTGTACCGACTGACCCTCGCCCGGAGCCTGGTGCAGGCTGAGGATGTCGAAGAAGGGGCCGCCGAAGCCGTCGCCAGTATGGAACATCTCGCCGAGGTGGAATCCGGACGCGTCCTACGTCGCCTCGCCGAAGTCCGAGATCTGCTCACCGGCGTCGATACGGCGAGCGCAAGGGAGTCGGCCGAGGCGCTGGCCGATTACGTCCGCTGAGAGGAGACCGGTGTCCGAGGTGACGTACGAATTCTGGAAGGGGACGGATGCAGCCCGGCAGCTCGACAGGTTCCTGCCCGCATATGAGGAGGTCTATGTCGAGCCGCCGTACTGTGAGGGGCCCCGCGAGATCGCCGAGTTCATCGAAAGGTTTCAACGGCAGGCACAGCGGCCCGGATTCCGCCTGGCCCTGGCCTGCGAAGGGGCGGAGGTTATCGGGTTCACGTTCGGATACCTGCTACCCGCCGACACCGGGTGGTGGGACGGGCTGCTCGAACCGCTGCCGGAAGACTGCACTCGGGAGACCGGGGATCGGACGTTCGTCATCATCGAGCTGGCTGTGCGCAAGCCCTGGCGGCGGCGCGGAATTGCCACGGCTCTGCATGCCGAATTGCTCGCCGGGCCGGTGGCCGAGCGGGTCACTTTGACGATGCGGCCCGAACCGGAAGCGCTGCCGGCGCAGTCGGCCTACGCGGCGTGGGGGTACCGGCGGGTCGGCCGGTCCCAGCCGTGGGACGAAGCGCCGGTGTACGACTCGATGGTCCTCGACCTGGGCGGCGGCTCGGCGGGCGGGTGACCGCTCTCAGAGGTGTCTGAGGAGCCCGTCCGCCGATCCCCCAACCCCGTCAGCCGCGCGCCGGCGCCCCCACCTTCGTCCCACAGAACTCGCCCTCGAACATGTTCTCGAACGGCGGGCTCTCCGCCAGCCAGTCGCCGTTGATGTTGAAGGTCAGTGCGTGCTTGCCGTCCCGCGTGGCCGCCGCGCCCGAGAGGGAGCCCCAGACGACGCCGTCGTGGCCCCAGACCGTCACGCCGCAGGAGAGCGAGCGGGACATCAGCCCCAGCCCGTAGCGGTACTGCTCGCCCGTCGCGACCGTGGTGAACATCGCGTCCATCTGCTGACGCGGCAGCAGCTTGCCCTGCATCAGGGCGGCGAAGAACCGGTTGAGGTCGCCGCTCGTGCTGACGATCTCCCCCGTCGCACCGGACCACGACGGCCGGTACTCGGTGGCGTCGAAGATCTGCGGGCCCGGGTTCGCCGCGTAGAGCTTGGAGTAGCCGACCGGGTGCGGTGCCGGCAGCTTCGGGTCGGTGCCGGGGAAGGTCGTCTCGCGCAGCCCCAGCGGCTTGACGATGCGCCGCTCGACCTCGCGGGCGTACGGCTTGCCGGTGACCTTCTCGATGATCATCCCGGCGAGGACGAAGTTGGTGTTGGAGTACTTCCAGCCCTTGCCCGGCGCGAAGTCCGCCGGGTACTTCAGCGCCATGTCGACGATCTGCTGGGGCGTCTTGATGTCGTACCGGTGCTCGAAGAAGGCGGGGCCGTTCATCGTCGCGTTCCATTCGGGGGTCGACACCATGTCGAACACCCCGCTGGTGTGGTTCAGGAGCTGACGAATCGTGATGTTGCTGCCGTCGTAGCCGTTGCCCTTCAGCACGCCGGGCAGCCGGCGCTCGACGGAGTCGTCCAGGCTCAGCTTGCCCTCGGCTTCCAGCTGCAGCACGACGGTGGCGACGAAGGTCTTGGTGATGCTGCCGGCCCGGAAGTGGTCGGCAGCGGTCCGCTTGCGTCCGGCCTCGGTGTCGGCATAGCCGGACGTGCCGAACCAGGTGCCCTGCGGCGTCCGGGTCCCGGCCGCGACGCCGGGCATTCCGGCGGCCACGAGGCCGTCCAGGGCCGCCTGCGTCGGCGCGTGCGATCCCGCGGCCCGGCCGGTGTCCGGCTCGGTGGCCGGACCGGCGGCGACGGCCGGACCGGCCGTCAGGACCGCCCCCGCGGCCACGGCCGCGGTGAGACCGAGAAGCGTGCGGCGCATCCCCGTTATGCGCTTGGACATAGATGTAGCCTTCGCTGTCGCGTGGTTGACTGAACGTCACGAACGGTCAAGTGGACCACACGACGGCGCCGCGCTCAGTGACCCGCCCCACAGCGCGGGTACTACTCCTCCACCGCCTCGACCTGCCGCATCAGCCGCATCAGGTCGTAGAACCACCAGCCTTCCTGGATCCGCCCGGCGTGGAAGCGGAAGATCGTGACGCCGGTCATCACCACCTCGCGGCCCGTGGGCGCGATGCCCATGAAGTCGCCGTGGTGCACGGCCCGCCACGTCCAGCGGGTGGCGACCTGGTCGCCCTCCGCCAGCTGGCTCTGCAGGGTGAAACCGAAGTCGAACGCCTTCCGCCAGCCGGCGACGTCCGCCTTGATGACCTCGGAGCCGACCGTGGCCTCCGCTTCCTTGCTGATGTCGTGGTCGCGGTAGTCGGCGGCGAACAGCTCATCCACGAGGCGGAGGTCACCGCCGGGGGCGATCTCCTCGAAGAAGCGGCGGGCCGCCGCCTTGTGGAGCTGTTCGTCCCGGACCACGTCGAGGTCGGTGAAGGTGGGGGTGCCGTCGCAGAGCGCCACCATCTCCTCGAAGACGCGGTTGGTCTCCGGCAGGCCGGAGTTCTTCATCGCCGCCTCGTACGAGGGGAACTCGATGATCTCCACGTAGTGGTCGCCGTCGGCGCGGTCCCGGCCGACGATCGAGTGGGTGGCGGTGCGCTTGCCCTCGGTGAGTTCGAGCCAGCTGTCCATGAGCCGGTCCATGTCCTCGTACCGGCGGGTCTTGCAGTCGACCAACTGTAGGAATGCCATGACGCCTCCCGGGTGATATGTCCAGGCTATCCCTGTATCGCCCGGCCGGTCGGGGTGCCGACGGGATGCCGGGGCGTCGGCGCTACGCGGGAGTAGCGCAGCTCCCCCGGCGCCTACTCCCCCGCCCCGCCCGCGGCCGCGCTGCACTGCGCGTGGTCGCGGTCGCGGTGCGCCGAGTAGAGGTGGCTGTCCGGGAACTGCTCCGCGCCCAGCGTCCGGCCGACGAGGATGACGGCGGTGCGGACCACGCCCGCCTCCTTCACCTGCCCGGCGATGTCGGCGAGCGTGCCGCGCAGGACGAGCTCGTCGGGGCGGCTGGCCAGGGCGACGACCGCCGCGGGGCAGTCGGGGCCGTAGTGCGGCAGGAGCTCGGCGACGATGCGGTCGGCGTAGCGGGCCGCGAGGTGGAGCACGAGCAGGGCGCCGCTGCGGCCGAGGGTGGCGAGGTCCTCGCCGGGCGGCATCGGGGTGGCCTGCTGGGCGATGCGCGTGAGGATGACGGTCTGGCCGACGGTGGGCACGGTCAGTTCCCGGCCGAGCGCCGCGGCCGCCGCGGCGAAGGCGGGGACGCCGGGCACCATCTCGTAGGGGATGCCGGCCGCGTCGAGCCGTCGCATCTGCTCGGCGACGGCGCTGAAGACGGCCGGGTCGCCCGAGTGCAGCCGGGCCACGTCCTGGCCGGCCCGGTGGGCGGCGAGGAACTCCTCGGTGATCGCGTCCAGGTCCATCCGGGCCGTGTCGACGAGCCTGGCGTCCGGCGGGCACTCGGCGAGCAGTTCCCGGGGGACGAGGCTGCCCGCGTAGAGGCAGACCCCGCAGCGGGCCAGGGTCCGCGCGCCGCGCACCGTGATCAGGTCGGCGGCGCCGGGGCCGGCGCCGATGAAGTACACGGTCATGGCTGGAGGTCTCCTTGTGCGGGTTCGGCGGCGGCTTCCGCGGTCTTGACCACGGCCCACTGGGTGACCGGCATGGCTTGCCGCCAGCCGGTGAAGCCCCCGACGGGGACGGCCCGGGCGACGGCGAGGCGCGTCAGCTCACCGCCGTGGCGGCGGTACCAGTCGGCGAGCCGGGCCTCGGATTCGAGGGTGACGGTGTTGGCGACGAGCCGGCCCCCTTCAGGCAGGGCGTCCCAGCAGGCCGCGAGCAGGCCGGGGGCGGTGAGCCCGCCGCCGACGAACACGGCGTCGGGCGCGGGCAGCCCGGCCAGCGCGGCGGGGGCGGCGCCGGTGACGACGCGCAGCGCGGGGACGCCGAGCGCTTCGGCGTTGCGGGTGATCCGCGCGGCCCGTACCGGGTCGCGCTCGACGGTGACGGCGCGGCAGGAGCGGTGGGCGCGCATCCATTCGATGCCGATGGAGCCGGAGCCCCCGCCCACGTCCCACAGCAGCTCCCCGGGGGCGGGGGCCAGGGCGGCGAGCGTCACCGCCCGCACGTGACGCTTCGTCAACTGCCCGTCGTGCTCGAAGGATTCGTCCGGCAGCCCCGGGGTCAGGGGCAGCCGGGGGGCGTGCGGCGCGCGGCGGGGTTCGACGGCGATCACGTTCAGCGCGTCACCGGGCGGGTGCGCCCAGCCGTCCGCCGTGCCGTCGCCGCGGTGTTCCCGCTCGCCGCCGAGCTGTTCCAGCACGGTCATCCGGCTGGGCCCGAAGCCCCGCGCGGTCAGCAGCGCGGCCACCTCGGCGGGGGTGCCGGCGCCCGCGCTGAGCAGCAGGAGCCGGCGGCCGGGGTGCAGGGCGGCGGTGAGCGCGGCCAGGGGGCGGCCGACGAGGCTGAGCACGTCGGTGTCGTCCAGCGGCCAGCCCAGGCGGGCGCAGGCGTAGGAGACGGAGGAGGGGTGCGGCATCACCCGCAGACGGGCGGTGTCCCCGAGGGCGTCCAGGAGGGTGCGTCCGATGCCGAAGAACATGGGGTCGCCACTGGCCAGCACGCACACGCGCCGGCCGGCGTGCTCCGCGAGCAGGCCGGGCACGGCGGGGCGCAGCGGGGAGGGCCAGGCGACGCGCTCGCCGGCGCAGTCGGGGGGCAGCAGGTCAAGCTGCCGGGGGCCGCCGATCGTCACCTCGGCGCGGCGCAGCGCCTCCTGGGAGCCGGGGGCGAGGCCGGGCCAGCCGTCGGCACCGATGCCGACGACGGTCACGGGGGCGTGGCTCACTGGGGCGCACCTCGGGAATTCACTGCGGGCAGGGGTACCGGAACTCTACTGACCCGCGGCGACGGTGGCGAAGCCGGGATCCGGCCGAGAGCTCCGGCCCGCCCGGCGCGCACCGGTCTTCAGTTCCGCGCGCCGGGCCGCCGCGCGGCGAGCTGCTCCTCCAGGTCGTCGAGGGCCGCGCGGGCGGCGGCGATCCGCTCGTGGACCAGCGCGGTGTCGTCCTGGGCGCCGTCGTCCTGCGGAGACGCCGCGGCGGACCGTTCGCGCCGGGCCTCGGAGCGGTGTGCTTCCTCCAGCGACTGGATGACCACGCCGATGAGGAGGTTGACCAGGACGAAAGAGGAAAGCAGGACGTAGGAGGCGAAGTAGAGGATGCTCCAGCGGGAGATCTCCAGCCCGGCGCGCACCGCGTCGCCGAGGCCGTCGAGGGTCATCAGCAGGAAGAGGGTCAGGGCCGCGCGTCCGATGGAGCCGTAGTGCTCGGGATCGGCATCGGCGAAGAAGACCCAGCCGACCATGGCGTACACGTACAGCAGGAGGGCGCCGACGAGCACGAAGCTGACGGTGCCGGGCAGGCTCTTGCCCACGGCGACGATGATGACGCGCAGCTGCGGCAGGAAGCGGGCGGCGCGCAGGACGCGGGCGAGCCGCAGCAGGCGCAGGGCCGTGGCGTTGTCCCGGGTCACCGGCAGGACGGCCAGCAGGACGACGGCGAGGTCGAAGAGGTTCCAGGGGTCGCGGAAGAAGTCGCCGGGCCGGTCCGCGTGGGCCAGGGCCCGCAGGGCGAGCTCGGCCGCGAAGACGGTGAGGAAGCCGTGCTCGGCCAGGTTCAGCAGGTCGTGCCAGCGGGTCACGAGGCCGGCGTAGGTCTCCAGCCCCAGGACGGCGGCGTTGGCGAGGATGGCGGTGAAGACCACGGTGGAGAACCAGCCGGAGTCGGTGATCCGCCGGCAGCGCAGCGCCAGTGCGTGCCGTCCCGTTGCCCCAGCGACGATAGCGTCGGCCATCTCTCTTCTTCTCTTCCCGTGTCCGCGGCGCGTCCCCGCGCTCCCACGAAGTTGATCTTAGAGCTGACGGAGGGCGGGAGGGGCGCGAACGCCGGGTCGCGGACGGGGCGGGCGGTGGCAGGGGCGGTGGCATTGCCGGTCCGGCGGACCGGCGCCTTGTTGCATAGAATGTGCATTTACCAATGGATGGCAGGAGGCGCGGCATGGTGGGTTCACCGGTGGTGCTGGGTATCGAGTCGTCCTGCGACGAGACCGGTGCCGGTCTGGTGCGGGACGGAAAGCTGCTGGGCCACGCCGTGGCCTCCAGCATGGACGAGCACGCGCGCTTCGGCGGCGTCGTCCCGGAGATTGCGGCCCGCGCACACGTGCACGCGGCCGCGCCCGTCGTGCACGCCGCGCTCGCCGACGCGGGCCTGACCATGGCCGACATCGGCGCCGTCGCGGTGACCACCGGCCCCGGCCTCTCGGGGGCGCTGCAGGTGGGGGTCGCCGCCGCGAAGGGCTTCGCGTACTCGCTGGGCGTGCCGCTGTACGGGGTCCACCACCTCGCCGGGCACGTGGCCGCCGACACCCTGGAGCACGGGCCGCTGCCCGACCCCTGCATGGTGCTGATCATCTCCGGCGGGCACACCTCGCTGCTGCTCGTCCGGGATCTGGCCCGCGACCCGATCGTCCACCTCGGCGACACCCTGGACGACGCGGCGGGCGAGTGCTTCGACAAGGTCGCCCGGGTCTTCGGCCTGCCCTACCCCGGCGGCCCGGCCGTCGACCGGGCCGCGCGGGAGGGCGACGCACGGGCGGTGGCGTTCCCCCGGCCGCTGACCGGGCCGCGCGACGACCCGTACGCCTTCTCCTTCTCCGGGCTGAAGACGGCCGCCGCCCGCTGGGCGGAGCAGCACCGGCAGGCCGGACGGGAGCTGCCCGTCGCGGACGGCGCCGCCTCCCTCCAGGAGGCCGTCGCCGACGTCCTCACCCGCAAGGCCGTCGCCGCGTGCGTCGAGCACGGGGTGGGCACCCTCGTGGTGGTCGGCGGGGTGGCCGCCAACTCGCGGGTGCGGTCCCTGGCCGAGGAGCGCTGCGCCGCGCGGGGGATCGCGCTGCGGGTGCCGCCGCTGCGGCTGTGCACCGACAACGGCGCCATGATCGCCGCGGTGGGCGACCTGCTCGTCCGGGCGGGGGCGGAGCCCGCGCCGCTGGACGTGTCCATCGACCCGTCGGCGCCGCTGGAGTACGCGGCGCTGCACCCGGTCGCCCGCGTCCGCGCGGCGTAGGCCGCCGCGGCCTACGGCTGGGGCCCGTCGTGGCCACCTGCGGCGGCGAGCGCCCTGCGGGCGCGTCCTCAAGCGCCGGACGGGCTATTCAGCCCGTCCGGGGGCACCTCCCAGCGGTAGCTGGGGGAGATTGAGGACGCGCCCGCAGGGCGCTCGCCGCCGCAGGCGGCAACCGACAGACCCGCAGCCGAATGACCGGCACGCAACCCCTAAGGGCAGCGAATGACCTGCCCCGCATAGGAAAGGTTGCCGCCGAAGCCGAACAGCAGGACCGGCGCACCCGACGGGATGTCGCCGCGCTGGACCAGTTTCGACAGGGCCAGCGGGATGCTCGCCGCCGAGGTGTTGCCCGACTCGGTGACGTCCGTCGCGATCACGGCGTTCACCGCGCCGATCTTCCGGGCGACCGGCTCGATGATCCGCAGGTTGGCCTGGTGCAGGACGACCGCCGCCAGGTCCTCCGGGGTGACCCCGGCGCGCTCGCACACCTGGCGGGCGATCGGGGGCAGCTGGGTCGTGGCCCAGCGGTAGACGGACTGGCCCTCCTGGGCGAACCGGGACGGGGTGCCCTCGATCCGGACGGCGTGGCCCATGCCCGGCACCGAACCCCAGATGACCGGCCCGATGCCGGGCTCGTCACTGGCGGTGACCACGGCGGCGCCCGCGCCGTCGCCGACCAGGACGCAGGTCGTCCGGTCGGTCCAGTCCGCCACGTCGGTGAACTTCTCCACGCCGACGACCAGGGCGTTGCGCGCGGCCCCGGCCCGGATGGCGTGGTCGGCGGAGGCGAGGGCGTGGGTGAAGCCGGCGCACACGACGTTGAGGTCCATGACGGCGGGGGAGGGCAGGCCCAGCTCGGCCGCGACGCGCGCGGCGGTGTTGGGGCTGCGGTCGACCGCGGTGCAGGTGGCGACCAGCACGAGGTCGATGTCCTCCGGCGCGAGGCCGCTGTTGGCGAGGGCCTTCGCGGCGGCCTGGCCGGCCATCGCGGCGACCGTCTCGCCGGGTTCGGCGATCCGGCGGGTGCGGATGCCCACCCGGGAGCGGATCCACTCGTCGCTGGTGTCGACCATGGTCGCCAGCTCGTCGTTGGTCAGCACTCGGGCGGGCTGGTAGTGGCCGAGGGCGAGGACGCGGGACCCGGTCATCGGCGGTTCCTCCTGCGCGGGCGGACGATGGTGCTGGTACGGGAGTCACAGTCTCAACGCTGCGGAGCCGGTAGCGGGTGTGTGATCCGCCAACTTTCCGCCGAGATAACTGGCACAACCCGCAGGAGCCCGGTCCCCCCAAGGACCGGGCCCCTCTCGTTCGGGCTCAGGTGAGCGCGCTCAGCGCAGGGAGAGCGCCGTCCGGATGGTCGTGAAGAGCTGGGTCTGGTCGGTCACCCCGAGGACCCGCTCGGCCTGCGGGCCCTGCGCGGCGATGCGCACCTGGGTGCCGGTGTGCTCCTGGGCCTTGCCCGGGGTGTTCGAGGAGTAGTTGACCTTCAGCTGCCCGCCCTCGTCGGTGACGAGGGTGGAGGACAGCCCGGGCGGGGTGGCCTCCAGCGGGACGATCTGGCTGGTGTGGCCGTGGTCGGCGGTGGTGATGACGAGGGTGTCGGGGTGCTTCGCCGCGTACGCGCGGGCGACCTTCACCGCGCGGTCCAGGGCCGCGGTCTCCCCGATCTGGCCGCAGGGGTCGGCGGCGTGGTCCCGCTTGTCGATCGAGGCGCCCTCGACCTGGAGGAAGAAGCCCGGCTTCTTGCCCTTGCCGGACTGCTTGGCCTCCAGGAGCTGGAGCGCCTTGCGGGTCTGCTCCTCCAGGCTCGGCGTGCCCGCCTTGCGCTCGGGGTTGTTCGTCACGCAGCGCTGCGGGGCGGTGCCGCCCTGGGCGGCGGGCTTGCCGGTCCACTCGACGGGGACGTTGCCGGGCGCGAAGAGGCCGAGGACGGGCTTGTCCGCCCGCGCCTTCCGCAGGCCCTTGTCGTCGGTGACGATCTGGTAGCCGAGCTTCTCCGCCTGCCGGCCGACAGTCAGGCCCTTGTACGGGCCCTCGGTGATCTTCTGGTCGAAGCGGGCCTTGCCGCCGCCCAGCAGGACGTCCACCTTGTGGTTCACGCTCTGCTCGGCGATGGAGCCGGGGCCGCCCTTGGCGATCGTGTCGTTCGGGCACGCCTTCATGTCGGCGGGGCCCATGCAGCTGCGGTCGGTGGCGTGCGAGGCGAGGACGGCCGGGGTGGCGTCGGTGAGCTCGGCGGTGGTGACGCTGCCGGTGGCCAGGCCGTTCTTCTGCGCCAGCTCCAGGATCGTCGGCATCGCCTTGTCGGTGCCGGGCGACTTCGATATCCGGCCGTTGACGGTCTTCTGTCCGGTCGCCCAGCCGGTGCCGCTGGCGGCGGAGTCGGTGACGTAGTCCGGCTTGCCGTTCTTGTCGACGGCGTAGGTGGTGTACGAGCCGGTCATGGGGAACTTGTCCATGTTCAGCCGGCCGGCCGCGCCCACCGTGTAGTCGCGGGCCAGGGTGATCTCCGAGTCGCCCATGCCGTCACCGATGAGCAGGATGACGTTCTTGGCCTTCTTGGCCTTGCCGCCCTGGGCCGCGGCGGCCGCGGAGCTGTCCTGCGTACCGCTCGGCTCCGAGGCGGCGTACGCGGCCGGGACCGCGACACCGGCGGCGAGCAGCGCGGCGGCGCCCCAGGCGAGACGGCGGCGGTACGGACGGGGGCCCGAAGCAGGCATGGTGTGTTTCCTCCCAGCTCGGCGGGGCGGGGTTGCCCGGCCGAGGGAAGCTCACCAGGGGCGGGTGTACCGCGGGGGACGCCCAGGTGAAATGGAGATCACCGGGGGTTGTCGGCCGGGCTCGCCGGGTCGTCCGTCCGGAGCGCCTTGGCCTCGCTCTTGAGTATGCGCACCGACTTGCCGAGGGCGCGCGCGGTGTCCGGCAGCTTCTTGGAGCCGAACAGGACGACCACGACGAGCACGACGACAAGGACGTGCCAGGGCTCCAGGGCGTTGCGCAGCACGGCGGCCACCTCACTTCTCTTCTCCCGATGTTCCCGAAGACGCCCGTGAGCCGGTGACTCACCGGTGTCCCAGGGGCGACTCCCGTCACCATACTTGCTAAATTGCGCAACTGGACAACCAAAAGTGCCGCTCAGTCGTCTCTCCGATCGACAGGGCAGCACCGGCAAGGGCGAGAGCGAGGGCCGGCCGAGCGGCCGGGGACGCGGATGAGGGCTCGTAGATGACAGGCACCCGAGGCAAACGCGCGCACCACCGGATGCGGACGCCGGGCGTCGTCGCGCTGGCGCTCGCCGCGCTGCTCACCGCCGGCGCCGGCTGGTTCTACCTCAAGCTCAACGGCAACATCGACACCTTCGACGCGGACGGCCTGTCCAAGAACCGGCCCGGCGCCGGGGTCTCCGGGCAGAACGTCCTCGTCATCGGCTCGGACTCGCGCGCGGGAGGCAACGTCGCCCTGGGCGGCGGGGACGGGGACGTGGGCCGCTCGGACACGGCCTTCCTGCTGCACGTGTACGGGGACCGCAAGCACGCCATAGGGGTCTCCATCCCGAGGGACACGCTCGTGGAGATCCCGCCGTGCCGGCTGCCCGACGGCAGTTGGACCGCGCCGCGCGGCCGGGCGATGTTCAACTCCGCCTTCTCGGTGGGGGAATCGGCCAAGGGCAACCCGGCCTGTACCCAGAACACCGTGGAGAAACTCACCGGCCTGCGGGTGGACCACACCGTCGTCGTCGACTTCGAGGGCTTCTCCTCGATGACCTCCGCCGTGGGCGGAGTCCAGGTGTGCGTCCCCAAGGACGTCTACCAGGGCGACCTCGACCCCCACCGCGGCTCCCGCGGCGACCTCCTCTTCCCCAAGGGGCAGCAGAGCGTCTCGGGCCGCAAGGCGCTGGACTACGTCCGGGTGCGGCACGGCATCGGGGACGGCTCCGACATCGGCCGGATACAGCGCCAGCAGGCGTTCGTCTCCAGCATGATCAAGAAGGTCCGGTCGCAGGGCTTCAACCCGGCCACGCTGCTGCCGCTCGCCGACGCCGCCACCAAGTCGCTGACCGTCGACCCCGGCCTCGGCTCGGCCGACAAACTGCTGTCCTTCGCGATGTCGCTCAAGGACATCGACCTGCACGACATCAAGTTCGTCACCGTTCCCTGGCGTTACGAGGGCGACCGCGTCGACGTCGTCCAGCCCGAGGCCGACGCGCTGTGGGCCTCCCTGAAGGCCGACCGCACGATCGACGGCCAGGACGCCACGGAAAAGGGCACCGGGCCGCGGGCCGAGCAGGCGGACGCCCCCGTGAGCGGCGACGGTGTGAGCGTCTCCCTCGTCAACGGCACCACGGTCGGCGGCCTCGCCGGCCGGGCCGCCGCCGTCCTGAAGGAGCGCGGCTACGCCGTCACCGGCACCTCGACGGCCTCCGGGGCCGAGCAGGCCACCACCATCATCGAATTCGGTCCCGGCGAGGCGGCGCACGCCCGGACCCTGGCCCGGCTCTTCCCCGGCTCCTACGTGCGCGGGACGGCGGCCTCCGGCATCGTGGTCACGCTCGGTCACGACTATGCCGCCGGGCCCTCCGCCGCCCCGTCGGCGGGCGCACCGGCGGGCTCTTCGGCCGGTCCGCGGCCCGGCGGGGACACCGGCAAGGCGCGGTCGGCGGACGACGACCCCTGCGCCGATCTCTCGTTCGGGTGAGGCGTGCGCACGGGGGTGCCGGGCAGCCGGAGAAGAGGGGGAACGGGAACCGTACGTCTGTTTCAACCGTTTTTGTGGTAAATGCAGAGTAAGACCGGATAATTGATACTCCAGAGGCATCAGACTCCGAGGAGCACCGCCATGTCCGCCGTCCTCCGGGCGCTGCCCAGGCCGCTGTCGGCCTTGATCGCCGCCCTGTTCCTGCTGGCCGGCACGGCGCTGTTCGCCCCGGCCGCGCAGGCCGACACCAGCACCACCACCGGCCTGGACGCCGTCGCCTCGGCCCTGAAGGACGGCCCCGTCTACGTCGACCCCCGCTCCACCGCCCAGCTCCCGGCGGGCGACGCCGACGCCCTGGCGAAGAAGATCAGGGACGCCGGCAAGCCCGTCTTCGTGGCGGTCGTCCCGGCGACCGACGAGTTCCCCAGGGCCACGGTCTTCCGGGACCTGCGGACGAAGGTCGGCATCGCGGGCGTCTACGTCATCCACCGCGGCGACGAATTCGGCGCCCAGGCCGACCGCCGGGTGATGTCCGCCGACTCCGTCCGCAACCTCGTGGGCGCCGTCCAGCGGTCCGGCGGGGACGCCACCACGCAGCTGAACAGCTTCGTCGACCAAGCCGACCGGCAGGCCAGGGGTCATGAGCCCGACGGCTGGGGCGGCGGTGACGAGGCCGGGGTCAGCGCGACCGGGCTGATCACCGGTGGCGCGGTCGTCGTCGCCGGCGGCGCCGGCGCGTACGCCCTCCACCGGCGGAACAAGAAGAAGAGGGAAGCCCGAGAGCGCGCCGAGCTGGACGCCCTGCGCGTCGTCGTCGACGAGGACATCACCGCCTTCGGCGAGGAGCTGGACCGCCTCGACTTCTCCCCCTCCGAGCCCGGCGCCGACGACGCCCAGCGCAAGGACTACGAGGAGGCCCTCGACGCCTACGAGGAGGCGAAGGCCAAGATGGCGGCCGCGGCCAAGCCGCAGGACGTGACCGCCGTGACCGCGGCCCTCGACACGGGCCGCTTCGCCCTCGCGACCCTCGCCGCCCGCCGCACCGGCGCCCCGCTGCCCGAACGCAGGGTGCCCTGCTTCTTCGACCCGCGCCACGGCCCGTCCGTCCAGGACGTCGAGTGGGCGCCGCCCGGCGGCCCGGTGCGGACCGTACCGGCGTGCGCGGCGGACGCCGCCCGGCTGGCCGACGGAGAGGAGCCGATGTCCCGCACCGTGCAGACCGCGGACGGCCGTCAGCCCTACTGGAACGCCGGACCCGCCTACGCCCCCTGGGCCGGCGGCTACTTCGGCGGCGGCATGCTGCCCGGCCTGCTCGTGGGCACCATGCTCGGCAGCATGATGTTCAGCGGCCCCGCCTACGGCGCGTCGCCCGGCGACCCGGGCGCCGAGGGCGGTGACTACTCCGGTTCGGACTTCAACTCCGACGACTTCGGCGGCGGTTTCGGCGGCGGGGACGGCGGTGGCTTCGGCGGTTTCGGCGACGGCGGCGGTTTCGGCGGCGGCGACTTCTGACCGCGACCGCTACGACCGCCGTGCCTGCTACGACCGCCGGGCCCGAGCCTCCGCCCGGCGGTCGTAGTGCGCCCGCGCCCCCGCCAGCGCCACCGCATACCCGGCGAGCACCGCCGCCAGCAGCCCGTAGTACAGCGGCGGCAGGGCCGCCATCCCCAGGGCCGGGCCCAGCGGCGACAGCGGAAGCAGCAGCCCCGCCACCGCGAGCGCCGCGGTCGCCGCCCGCACCGGTCCCGGCGCCCGGCGCCCGGACCGCAGCAGCAGCATCACCAGCGCCTGCGTCAGCAGGTTCTCCGTGAACCACCCGGCGTGGAAGGCGGCCTGCCCCCGCTCGTCACCCGTCGACCGCACGGCCAGGGCCAGCACCCCGAAGGTCGCGAGGTCGGCGGCGGCGTTCAGCAGCCCGAACACCGTCATGAACCGGAAGAGGGAACGCGGCCGCAGCACCACCGGGCGCCGGTCCGCCTCCGCCGCCGGACGGTCGAACGCCAGGGCGAGCTGGGCGGCGTCGAAGCACAGGTTCTGGACGAGCACCTGGACCGGCAGCATCGGCAGGAACGACAGCATCAGCCCCGCCACCAGCATCGCCGTGACGTTGCCGAGGTTCGAGGAGAGCGTGATGCGCAGGTAGGACACGATGTTGCCCGTGCTGCGCCGGCCCGTGACGACCGCCCGGTCCAGGCAGGTGAGGTCCTTCGAGGCGAGCACCACATCGGCAGCCTCCCGGGCCACGTCCACCCCGTCCCGGGGGCAGATCCCGACGTCGGCGGCGTGCAGCGCCGCCAGGTCGTTGACGCCGTCCCCCAGGAAACCGGTGGTGTGCCCGCCCTCCCGCAGCGCCCGGACGACCCGCGCCTTGTGCCCCGGGGCGCACCGAGCGAAGACCGTGGTGCGGGCGGCGAGGCGGGCCAGCTCCGGCCCCTCCAGCGCGTCGATCCTCGTCCCGGTGACAACCTCCCCGGGGTCCAGGCCCAGCTCCCGGCAGGCCCGGGCGGCGGTGCCCGGGTGGTCGCCGGTGAGGACCTTCACCTCGATGCCGCGGCGCGCGAGGGCGCCCAGCGCCTCCGCGGCCGTCGGCGCCAGGGCGTCGCGCAGCCCGACGAAGCCGGCGAACGTCAGCTCCCGCTCGTCGTCGGGGGTGAGGGCGCCCCCGCGCGCGGGCCGCTCCGCCACCGCGACGGCGAGGACCCGCAGGCCGCCGTCGGCGAGCGCGGCCGCCCGCAGGGCCAGCTCAGCCCGGCCCGCCGCGTCCAGCGGACCGCCCCCGGCCCGGCGGGCGCAGCGGCTCAGCACCTCCTCCGGCGCGCCCTTGACGACCAGGGTGTGGACCGCCACGGGCGACGGGCCGCCGGTGAGCGGCCGGACGTTGCCGGGCAGCCCGGTGCCGCACGGGGCCGCCGGGCCGCGGACGAGGGCGGACGCCAGGGGCCGGCCGGGCCCGTAGGGCAGGGCGGCGACCCCCTCGTGCTCGTCCGCCCCGCCGGCCGCTTCGTTTTCCCCGGCGGCGGTCAGGATCGCCTCGTCCAGGGCGTCCGGCGCGGGCAGCTCGGCCAGGAGCAGCGTCCACAGGGCGTTGACCGCGGCCCAGCGCAGCACGGCCGGGTCGTCCGCGCCGTCCGCGTCCACGGAGCACGCGAGCACCGGCCGGTCCCGGGTGAGGGTGCCGGTCTTGTCCACGCACAGCACGTCGACCGCGCCGAGGTCGTGCAGCGCGGGCAGCCGCCGGACGATCACCTCGCCGCCGCGCGCGAGGAGCGCCGCGCCGCGCGCCAGGGCGCACGTCACCACCACGGGCAGCATCTCGGGGGTGAGCCCGACCGCCACCGCCACGGCGAACGGCAGCGTCTCCAGGCCCCGCCCGCGCAGCAGGGCCCCCGCGAGCAGGACCAGCGGCGCGACGCCCAGCATGCACCGCACCAGCGTCCAGGCGATCCCGTTCACCGACCGGTCGAACGGGCCGGGCGCGCGCGCCCGGGTGCGGGGGCCGTCGGGCAGGGCACCCGAGAGCAGGGTGTCCGCGCCGGTGGCGACCACGACGCCCACCCCGCTGCCGGAGACGACGCTGCTGCCCTGGAAGCACAGGTGGCCCCGGTCCGTGCCGGGCCCCGTCGTGGCCTCGCCGGCGTGTTTGGCCGCCGGCGCCGACTCGCCCGTCAGGGCGGCCTCGTGCACGGTCAGGCCCGTGGCCCGCAGCAGGCGCAGATCGGCCGGCACCAGGTCGCCGGGGGCCAGGAGGACCACGTCGCCGGGCACGAGCTGGTCGACGGGCACCTCGCGCGGCACCGGCCGGGCGCTCTCCTCAGGGCGGCGCCGGACCGTGGCCGTGGTGGCGATCAGCTCCCGCAGACCGGCGCCCGCCCGGTCGGCGCGGTGCTCGCCGGCGGAGCGCAGCAGGCAGCTGACGGTGACCAGGACGGCGATGACACCGGCCGTCGCCCAGGCGCTCAGCGCCGCGGAGACCAGCCCCAGGCAGAGGAGGACGGCGGTGAAGGGATCGCGCAGGCTCCGGGCGAAGCGCCGGGGCCGGGACACCGGGCGGCGGCCGGGGAAGGTGTTCTCGCCGTGCCGGAGGAGCCGCTCCTCGGCGTGGGCCTCCACCAGCCCGCGCGGGCCGCTGTCCAGCGCGCGCAGCACTTCCAGGGTCGTACCGCCCGCCGTGACCGGGGCCCCTCGCGCGGCGGAACCCTCAGGCGCCCAGGCCACGCAGGTGCCCGGCACCGGCGGCCACGGCCCCGGCCTTGCGGTCGGCGAGCTGGCCGACCATGAGCCGGACGATCGTCACCACGTCGGGGTCGTCCACCAGATAGACCACGCGGCGGCCCTCGCGGCGCGAGCGCACCAGCCCGGCCAGCTTCAGCTTCGCGAGGTGCTGGCTGATCGCGGGCAGGGCCTGGCCCACCCGCTCGGCCAGCCCGCTCACATCGCTCTCCCCCTGCGCCAGCGCCCACACCAGGTGCAGCCGGGCCGAGGAGGCGAGCAGCCCGAACGCGGCGGCGGCCTCCGACAGCACCTCCGCCGACGGGTCGTCGAAGCCCCCTTCGAAGCCTTCGAAGCTCCCGGCACCTGCGGCCACTGTCGCTCTCCCGTCCCGCCCGGCACCCCTGCGCCCGGCACGACCAGTCTAGGCACGCCGCGAGGGGCGAACGGGCTGACATGCACCCCCTCCGGCCTGGGCAGACGTAACTACAGGAAACAGGCCGGAAACGACCCGAACAGGGTGTGTCAGGGGGAGCTGTGGAAATCTCAGGAATTATCAGCGCGATCGTCATCGGCGTGATCATCGGCGTGCTGGGCCGGCTGGTGGTCCCCGGGCGCCAGCGCATCGGGGTGCTCTGGACGATCCTGGTCGGCATCGTGGCCGCGCTCGCCGGCGCGGCGCTGGCCCACGCGCTGGGCGTGGGCGACACCAAGGGCGTCGACTGGATCAAGTGGCTGATCCAGATCGGGCTGGCGGCCCTGGGCGTGGCGGCCCTGGACCGGGCGAAGTCCCGGCGCTGACCCGGTATCGGGGGGTGCTGCCCCGGAGCGGCCCGGTGCGGAGCGGGCCGCTCCGGGGGCCCGCCAGGGCGCGAAAGAGGGACAGGCGCAAGAGGGTCAGGCGCGAAAGGGGGTCAGGAGCGAAAGGGGATCAGGAGAGGATGCCGCCGTAGTCCGGCAGCTTGAACGTCCGCTCCGCGTGACCGCCGGCGAGGTCGGTGGTGTTGTTGCCGATATTGGCGATGATCTTGTAGCCCTTCGCCTCGATCTCCGCCCTCTTGGCGGTCTTGTACGCGCCCACGTCCTGGAAGAGGTCCGGGAGGCGGCGCACGTACAGGCCGCTGACGGGGTATCCGACCTGCCGGAGGTTGTAGTCGGTCGGCGGGACGAGGATGCCGGGCCGCGCGGTGACGAAGAAGACGGCGGCGCCACGGGCGTGCGCGTAGCGCGTCAGCTCCAGGACGGGCTTGATCGCCGGAGTGGGGTACGTCCAGTGGAAGTGGGTCTCCAGGGAGCTGTTGTCGATGTCGAGGACGAGGGCCTGCTTTTCGCTGTGCGCGTGCTCGGTGCGCTTTTCCACGTAGGGCCGGGCCTGGTCGATGACGGATCTCACCTCACGCAGCCAGGCGTCGTAGTCGACGGCTTTGAGGCCGGCGGGCGCGGCGCCCACGGCGGGCGGGGTGTGCGGGGCGGCGGCGGCGACCGGTGCGGAGGTGACGGTCACGGCGGTGACCAGGGCCGTCGTGGCCAGAGCGGTGGCGGCGCGGCGCGCCGGACTCGTGGGGGTCATGACTGGCATGTTCACGTCGAGTGGTGACGGTAGGGGAAAGGCAGGGTGACGGTGCGACAACAACCTGCCTCCCGTTCCGCTTTATCCGCCCTCGGAGAAAAAAGGAGGCATGACTGTCAAGTCGCCGGGTAGGCGGCCGGACGTCAACAACGGATCTGGGGAGGACGACGTGACCATCACGGCATCCACGGTTGCGGCGGAGCATTCGACCACTGCTCCGCAGCGGCTCGAAGAGTCGGTCGGGGGGCTGCCGTACATCGAGGACGCGACCGCGGTGGCGCCGCGTGACGCCCGCGCGCTCTCCAAGCTGTTCTTCGACCGACTCGGTGAGCTCGAAGAGGGCACCCACGCCTACCAGTACGCGCGGAACACGCTGATCGAGATCAACCTCTCGCTCGTGCGCTTCGCCGCCTCCCGCTTCCGCAGCCGTGGCGACCAGATGGAGGACATCGTCCAGGTCGGCACCATCGGCCTGATCAAGGCGATCGACCGGTTCGACCTCTCGCGCGAGGTGGAGTTCACCACCTTCGCCGTGCCCTACATCGTCGGTGAGATCAAGCGCCACTTCCGGGACACCAGCTGGTCCGTGCACGTGCCCCGGCGCCTCCAGGAGCTGCGCGTCGAGCTGGCCAAGGCCACCAGCGAGCTCTCCCAGGAACTCGACCACTCGCCCACCCCGGCCGAGCTGGCGGAACACCTGGGCATCAGCCGGGACGAGGTCGTCGAGGGCATCGTCGCCAGCAACGGCTACACCGCCGGATCGATCGACGTCCCCGTGGACGAAGGCTCCGACCAGGCCGGCAACAGCTACGCCGACCGCCTCGGCGGCATCGACCCCGCGCTCGAAGGCGTCGAGAACCTCCAGGCCCTGAAGCCGCTCGTCGAGGAGCTGAACGAACGCGACCGGCAGATCCTGCGGATGCGCTTCGGCGGCGAGATGACCCAGTCCGAGATCGGCGCCGAGCTCGGCATCTCGCAAATGCACGTGTCGCGGCTGCTGACACGCATTTTGAACAAGCTGCGCGCCGGGATGCTGGAACAGAAGTAGGCCGGGCCCCTCCGGGCGGGGGCTGCCGGGGCGATGCCTCCCGGTGGCCCCCGTCGAGTCGATTCGATCGGGTTATCGGGTTGAAGTTGAATCGGGTTGATCCGATCGACTCGGATCGGACTCGGAATCGACTCGGATCGGCTCAGATCCCGACCGGTGTCATCTGCTGCGTGACCGCCGCGGCGGGCTGCACCCACGTGGCCCGCACGGTCTTGCCCTCGGCCCGCTGGTCCACCTCCACCAGCATCGCGAGCCGCTCGACCATGTGCAGGCCGAGGCCGCCCCCGCCGGTCAGATCGCGGGCCCGCAGGACCAGGGGGTCCGGGCTCGTGTCGTCGATCTCCACCACGAGCCGGCCGTGAACCGCCCGGACGCACAGCCGCCACCAGCCACCGGCGTGCCGGATGGCATTGGCGACCAGCTCCGAGACGACCAGGACAACAGCGTCGAGATCGGCCCACGGGCAGTGCTGGGCCAGGAACTCCGCCGTGGCGTGGCGGGCCCCGGCGGCGTCCCCGTGCGGGGATTCGATGACGACCATCTGGCGGCTCCCTCTCCTTCTCCTTGAGGCGGCGCTTACCCAGGGATCGACAAGTCATGACACGGTGGGCGCCTTCTGCTGCCGCAGTTTCGGTGGAGCTGTCCCGCGGCAGGTCGTGGGGGGTGCACCTCCGCTGCGCGGCGGTGCACTCAGGCTCCCCCGCTACCGCTGGGGGTGCCGGGCAGGCCGAGCGGGGGCGGGAAGTCTCCACGTACGCCTTCGGGCGGCACCGGCGCGCGATGGCACGGCTGGCCGCGGACGCGGCGGCGGG